>NZ_JBWKAW010000017.1:0-218901 GCF_056437345.1 Kitasatospora sp. NPDC042419 | reverse complement strand
TATGCGAGATGTGCGGACGGACCGAGAACATCCAGGTCCACCAGGTCCGCAAGCTCGCCGACCTCGACCAGGGCGGACGGGAACAACCCGACTGGGCTGCCCTCATGGCGAAGAGACGACGCAAAACCCTTGTGGTCTGCGCGACTTGCCACGAAGGCATCCACGTCGGCCACCCTGCCTGACCTCACGGCAGTCACTGGAGAGCCCGTTGCGATTAACGTCGCACGGCGGGTTCGGGAGGAGGCCGCTGGGAAAAGGAGCAGCTCACGAGCTGACACCTCGCCCGGCGGCCCACCTCACACTCGACCTCACCGCACCGACGTCCGCCCCCACCGCCGCGACCGAGCCGACTCCCGCCGCCCATGCTGCCGCCTGACCGCCACCACCGACGGCGGCTCCGAACCACGGCGCAGACCCCGCCGCCGCCCCTCCCCGGCCCTGCCGCCGCGACCGCCTACACCCTCCTCCCCTTCGCCCTCCTCCTCGCCCTCGTCGCCTGGGCCTACCCCGTCCTCAGGCACCACCACCCCCTCCCCCGCCCCGCCCCCGCCTCCTCGACCACCTCCTCCCCCGACCCCAGCCTCGCCCCCAACCCCTGACCGCCGCACGGGAAGTCGGCCCCGCCGACTTCCCCCTCCCCCGATCCGCCTACCAGATCTGGACTCCGCCGCGGATCCGTGCCGCCCGGCGAGCGGCGTCGAGGATGTTGTCCAGCCGATCGGAGATCGCGCCGACGCGCTGAGCGACGGGCCTGGGTGAGTCCATTGCGGCGGCAATGGACTCGATGTTGCCCTGGAGCAGGAGGACTTCCTCGATGAACTCCGAAACGTCCTCCGGGGCAACGCGGAGCTCGTCTCCGGCCAACCGAGGGAAGAACCGTGCGCCGAGTGAGCGGACGGCTTCCGACCCCCAGACCGTGGTGCGCCAGCTCTCGAAGCCGGCAAGATCGGACGACCCTTCGGGGACGTCGAGGAAACGGAACTCACCGTTCTCATCAGCGATGAACACGTCCACCAACAGGCTCATGCGCGCAGTGGACCACGGCCGCGCCCAGATGGTCCACGTCCCTCGCGCTGCGGTCGGCGAGACCGGCCGTGGCGCGGTCACGGGGCCGGCGGAACGCGCTTCCGCAGCGACCCGTTGCCGCCCGCGGAGCCACCCGAGCCACCCGATGGTTCGTGCAGCCCACGACCGACACCACGATGTGACGGTCAACTCCCCTTCGGGCAATCAAGATTGCGAACACCCCTCGCTCGGTACGATCAAGCCGAACGACCGGTCCGTCCGACGGGACCGGCCGCCGACGAGGGGGGTACCTCACATGCAGCTCGACTCCGTCACCCGGTACGGCCGGCGACCGCGCAGGTCAGGCCGGTACGGGTGGCTCGCCGCGCTCGCCCTGGCATCGGTCGCGGTGGCCGGCTGCTCGTCCTCGGGCGACTCGGCCTCGGACAAGGCCTCGGACAAGGCCAAGGCAGCAGCCCCCACCACCGGCAACGCGCTCGCCGGCGACGTCGCGGCCTCCGCCGGCGGGCAGAGCGGCCAGGCGGCCCCGCCCGCCGCCCGCCCGGCCGACGCCTGCACGCTGCTGACCTCCGACCAGGTCAAGGCGGTGGTCGGCACGCCCGGCCCGTTCCCCGGCACCCCCATGGGCAGGCAGCCCAGCGGCGCGGCGGTCTGGGGCTGTTCCTGGAGCAACAGGGAGTCCCTCACCAGCCTGCAGGAGGTGGACGCCTCCACCTACAACAGCTACAAGAGGGACTCCCAGCGCCCGACCGCCAAGGAGCCGGCCGTCAAGGACGTCGGCAACGAGGTGTTCGTCGAGTCCCGCGGCAACGGCCACAAGCCCGCCCTGTACTTCGCGCTGGGCGCGCAGTACTACCGGGTCGAGGTCCAATCGAACCGCACTCTGGGCGCCAACAACCCCGACGCCGCCAAGGACGCGGCCTCCGAGGAGGCCCTCGCCCGGACCCTCGCCAAGGCGATCAAGGGCTGACCCGTGATGCCGCCGCGAGCAGCCCGGAGCCTGCTCGCGGCGGCACCGCCCGCCCGGCCATTACGGATCCCTCACCCCCGCCCGCCCGCATTCGCCGCGCGCGCGGGGCAGTTCGCCTGCCCTAACGGGAGAACGGGTTGGGCCTTTGGTCCCCTGTTTCCGCTCAATTGCCGCAAGTTGTTCCCATCGTCCGCTCGACTGTGCCAAGGTCTTTCCAAGGGCACCGCCCCGGGCACAGTGCGTCATCCCCCGTACGTACTGACCCTGGGGCGGGCCCTGCCAATCCAAGGCCCCCGTGCGCCGGAGCGCGGACGTCCTCGGCAGGCCCTCGGCATGCCGCCAGTAGGCCCTCAGCGGGTCTCGATGACGACCGACTCGATGACGACGTCGTTGACCGGCCGGTCCGTGCGCGGATTGGTGTCGGCGGTGGCGATCGCGTCCACCACCTTCTTCCCGGCGTCGCCGGTCACCTCGCCGAAGATGGTGTGCTTCCCCGTCAGCCAGCTGGTCGGGGAGACCGTGATGAAGAACTGCGAGCCGTTGGTTCCCGGGCCGGCGTTCGCCATGGCGAGCAGGTAGGGCTTGGTGAAGGCGAGGTCCGGGTGGAACTCGTCGGCGAACTTGTAGCCGGGGCCGCCGGTGCCGTTCCCCAGCGGGTCGCCGCCCTGGATCATGAAGCCCTCGATCACGCGGTGGAAGACGGTGCCGTCGTACAGCTTGTCCGTGGTCTTCTGCCCGGTCTCGGGGTTGACCCACTCGCGCTCGCCGTTGGCGAGTTCGACGAAGTTCGCGACGGTCTTGGGCGCGTGGTCCGGCAGGAGCCGCACCTCGATGTCGCCCTGGTTCGTCCTGAGAGTCGCGTAGAGCTCGTCGGCCATGTGTGCACCTTCCCTCGGAGTGGCAACGAAGCGGTCCCACCGTAGGAGCGCGATCGGGCCGGGACCCCGCATCCACGCCGATTCGGACCGCATCGGAACCAACGGGGCCGCCCACCGGCCGTGAAGGTCGAATGCGCGAACCGGAGCCGCACGGCCGTCCACGGCACCGCGGCCGTCGCAGCACGGGCCCCGCCTGCCGGTCGACAGGCGGGGCCCGATGAATTCCCCGTGCAGGTGTACGAGTTGCGCCCGATCGGCGCGGGGCGGCCGGACGGGTCAGCGGTCGTCGTGGACGGTGAGGGTCACCTCCTCCGTGACACCGCTCCCCGTCCAGCCCTCCACGTCGACCGTGATGTCGGAGTCGGACGTGTCGACCTTGAGGTTGTTGTAGGTGCTGCCCCACGGGGCGTCCCAGTAGACCTTGACGGTGGCTCCGGAGCCGTCTGCCAACTCGTGGACGACGTAGCCCTCGGTGCCTGCCGCGGTGCCCGGCCTGCCGCTGGCGCGGAACGCGATCAGCTCCTTGCCCGCCGGGACCTCGACCGGTGGGAAGTCGCCTTCGGCCTCCCACGTGCCCGAGTACAGGTCGTACTTCTGCACCTCCAGTGCCGCCCCGGTCCGGTTGCCGATCGTGACGGCGATGTAGTTCTGTTCGGACATCGCTTCCTTCCTCTCCTCGGTTCCACTTCAGTGGCCCCCGCGCCTTCCCCGCCGTTCTGGTCCGGCGCGCTCCGCGCCGGCGTCGACCGCCGCCTCAGCAGCCCGCCGTCACCGGGCGGTGGAGATGGCCCCTGCCCTCCAGGCGCTTCAGCGGCTCCTCCGATGGGTCGGGGTCGAAGAGCTCCCGGAGGACCAGCAGGTCGTGGCCGCCGACGTGCGCGGACTCGGCGGCCTCGCCCTGCTGCATCAGCCACGACAGGGACATCACGTTGTGGGTCAGAACCTTCATTGCCGTCCTCACCTGAGGGCGGGCGCGGGCGGGGATGGCGCACACGGCGGGGCGGGGCGGGGCCGCCCTGCATCGCGGCGCCAGTCAATCGGTCGGATGCGCACCACTCGCCGCAGGCGCGCCGCTCCCGCGCACGGCACCGCGGGGCGTGAAGGAGTGCAACCGGCTCGCGCCAGACCAGGAAAGGGCGCACACAAACGATGTGCGCCCGGTCGAGCGCCTCCCTCGTCGGCCAGGGCGACTCCGGCCGCCGCACCGCCGGCTCACACAGGGGCGGTGCGGGCCGGGAGCCGACGCTCCCAGGATGTCGGACCCGCCGACTTCCCGCTCCTTGCCCACTCGTTCGAGTGAACGACACGAGCGCCGCCCGGGCCACCACCGCGCCGGCTCCTAGGCTCGCCCGCGGCATTGACGGTGACCAGGCAAGGAGCAGCGACGGTGATGCCTCCCCCGCAGACGGAGCTGCCCTCCGAGGTGGCGAGCGTCGACGCCGCCAGGGCCTGGGCCGAACAGATCGCCGACGCCTGCGAGTTCGGCGAGGAAGACCGCTACCGGATCGGCCTCGCCGTCCACGAGGCGGCGGCCAACGCCATCGTGCACGGCAACCGGCAGCGGCCCGGCACGGCCGTCCGGCTGCGGTGGCAACTCACCGACGGACGGCTGACCGTGACCGTCGGAGACGACGGGCCGGGCTTCACCCCGCCGGCCCCGCCCGCCCCCGACGCGGCCCCCGGACTCGGCACCTCGGGCCGCGGACTCGGCCTGATCGCCCGCCTCACCGACGACTTCCACGTCTCGCACCGCGAGGACCCGCCCGGCACCGACCTGGTCCTCGTCATCATCCCGACGGAGGGCAACGGCGCTCCGGTGCAGGCCGATTGAGGGACGGGTCCGGCGGCGGGGCGGGGACGAGCAGGGCGCGCACTGGGGCGTGCGCTTCCGGTCGCGCGCCATGCGGACGGCACTCCCGCCCCCGCCGTGGTCACCGTGCTCCCGCGCACCACGCCCGGCCCCTTGGCGGGGCGTGCACGGGACCGCACACTCCGGGAGGGGCTCCCGGCCGGAGACCCCGCCACCCGGGCCGCCAGGCGCGCGGGTGGCGTCGCACGACCGGAAAGGCCTCCATGCGCCCGCTCCGCCCGTCCGCCACCGCCGTCTCCGCCGCCGTCCTCTCCGCCGCCCTCCTGTTGACCGCCACCGCCGGCAGCGCCTCGGCCGCCCCCGGTGACGCTCCCCGCGCCGCGCCCGGCGCCGGTGCCACCGCAGCGGTGGCGGGCTTCTCCGACGGGGGCTTCGAGAGCCCGGTCGTCCCCTCCCCGTCGCCGTTCACCGACTACCTCGGCGGCCAGACCTTCGGCCCCTGGACGGTCGGCGGCGACAGTGCCGACCTCACCTCCGACCGCCTCTGGGACGTCGCCGAGGGCCACCAGTCGCTCGACCTCAACGGCAGCACCACCGGCAGCGTCTCGCAGACCTTCCCGGTGGCACCGCTGACGACGTACCTCGTCACCTTCAAGCTGGCGGGCAACCCGGCGTGGGCCCCCGCGCTCAAGACCGGCCAGGTGCGGGTCGACGGCACGACGGTGCTCGACTTCTCCTTCGACACCACCGGGCACGGCTTCCGCTCCATGGGCTACACCGAGCAGACCGCCGCCTTCACCAACCTGCTGGGCTCCTCCGTCACCCTCACCTTCGCCAGCACCACCCCCGGCTACGGCGGCCCGGTCATCGACGACGTGAAGGTGCGCAGCTGCCTGCTGGTGCTCTGCCTGCCCTGACGGGGCGGGGCGGGGCAGGGCGGGGCAGGGCGGCGGAGGCGCCGCGCCGCCCGGCCGGAGCCGGGTGGCGCGGGGCCGCAGGACAACAGCCCGATCAGTACAGCTTGTTGACCGCCGCCTTGATGGTCTCCTTGAAGGCGGGCACGTCCGGCTGGGTCCAGTTGCTCTCCCAGTCGACGATGACGACGGTGCTGCCGTCCCTGCCCACGCCGAACAGGTAGTTGTTGTACGACGACCAGGGGGAGGTGCGGGTGCGCTTCACCCCGCCCACGGTCGCGCCCTCCTCGACGGCGACCGAGCCGTGGTCGTAGCCGGTCACGACGTCACCCGGGTACGCGGCGCGGAGGCGGTCGGCGCAGCCCGCGTAGGCCTGCCGGAGCGACTCGGCCAGCGCGACCGCCTCGGCCTCCGTCGGCAGCACCCAGACCCGCTCGACGGCCGAGGCCGTCTCCGAGGTGAAGAAGTCGGCGCTCCAGATGTTCTCCTCCGGCACGTCGCTGCCCCACTCCCACAGACAGGTCGGCATCAAGCTCCCGCCCGGCTGGTCCGACGCCCCTCCCATCCAGGTCAGCGAGTCCGGCGGCAGGTCCGCGATGTCGATCATCCCCGGCCGCACCGGCGTGTCGGCGGGCGTCGCGCCCGCCACCGGCGCCCCCGCCGCCACCATCGCCAGGGCGACCCCCGCCCCGCACACCCACGTACGAATCCCCGACCCCATCCGGCCACCTCCGTGTGAGCACAGCTACGGCAAACGCCCCCGCCCGATCGGAGCCGGGGCACCCGTCCAGCATGCGAGACCCCTCCCCGCCGGGTCCGGGCGCCCACGAACCGTGACCGGAATCCCCCGCCCCGACCACCCGGTCTGTCCGAAAACACCACATCGGCCACACGGTCGGGCGGCCCGGAGCGGCCAGGCGGCATGATGGGGCGCATGACCGATCAGACGGACGAGTGGATCACCCTCTTCTCCTACGAGAACCTCCCCGGCTGCCCCAAACCAGGGCGGCTGATGGCGGATTGACTGCGGGACCGCGGCATCGACTGGATGCCCTTCGCCCCGAAGGAGATCAGGATCGACCTGGCCTGCGGGGCCGACCGGGACGGCCACTGGCACGGCTGGTTCGCCGTCCGCTTCCGCGCCGAGGCACTGCGGCGGCTCGGGCTCCATCCCGACCAGCCGACCTCCGCCCCCGGGGACCGGCCGCCGCCCGCCTGGTGGGGCCCAGGGGCCCGGGGCGGGCGGCCACGAACCCGGACACACGGCCGGTCGTGACCGGCCGGCAGCGCTCGACGATCCGGCCGGGAGGACCGCACCGGTGGCGGGGCCGCCCCGACCGCACCGGCTCAGTCGGCCTGCTCCGCGCCGCCCCCGCCACCGCCCGTGCCGCCGCCGCTGCCGGCCGCCGCGAGGCGGGTCAGGGCGGCGGCGGTGCCGGCGTCCTCGCCCGCGCTGAACACGTGCAGCACCAGGCCGGTCTGGCCGGGGGCCGCCGGGATGTTCAGGGGCTCGAAGTCCAGGGTGAGCACCCCGGTCACGGCGTGGTGCAGCCGCTTGCGGCCCGCCGCGCACATCACCACCTCCCCCGTCTCCCAGATCCGCCGGAAGTCGGCGCTCCGCGAGGAGAGCCGGCGGATCAGCGCGACCAGCTCGGCGTCGTCCGGCCACGTCCCGGCGGCCACCCGCAGCTGGCCGACGGCCTCCGCCGCGCGGTCCGCCCAGTCGGGGTGGACGGTGCGGGACGCGGGATCGAGGAACAGGAAGCAGGCCTGGTTGCGGTCACGTCGCGGCAGATCGCCGACGCCGCCGATGAGTTCCGCGCCGAGCCCGTTCCACGCGACGACGTCGAGGCGGTGGTCCGTCACGAAGGCGGGGAGGTCGGCGCCGAGCGCGTCCAGCATGCGGCGCAGCAGCGGACTGACCCAGGGCCTGGGCACGGGCACCCGCCGGGCGCAGGCCAGCGTGTCGAGGTGGCGGCGCTCGGCCTCGTCCAGTCCGAGGGTGCGGGCGAGCGCGCCGAGCACCTCGGGCGACGGCTGGGTGGAGCGGCCCTGTTCCAGGCGGACGTAGTAGTCCACACTGATCCCGGCCAGTTGGGCCAGCTCCTCGCGGCGCAGCCCGCGCACCCGCCGCCGTCCGCCTCCCGCGAGACCGACCAGTTCGGGGGCCACCCGGCCGCGGCGGGCCCGCAGGAACGCGCCGAGCGCCCGGCTGGGGTCGCCGACCCCGTCCACCGGGATGGTCGCGCCGGTGCCCTCGTCCCCGCGGGTGGCGGTGCCCGTGTCGGTGCCCGTGTCGGTACCGGTGTCGGTACCGGTGTCGGTGCTGGTGTCCATGCGATCCAGTATGGGTGGCCCTCTCAGTACCAGGAACGGCAGTCCTCCGGAATCACAGGGTGCTGGCTGCCCGGCGCGGCCGGCGGGAGGGTGGTGCCATGACCGAGCACACGCCGCAGCAGCAGACCGCGCCCGCCCCGCAGAAGACCGTCCTCCTCGTCACCGCGCACCCCGAGCCGCGCTCGCTCACGTCCGCGCTGTCCGCGTTCGCCGCCGACCACCTGCGGGCCGCCGGGCACCGGGTGGAGGTGTCCGACCTGTACGCGATGAAGTGGCACGCCTCGCTGGACGCCGACGACTTCCCCGACCGGCCGGCGGACGAGCGGCTGGACGTGCTGGCCGCCCAGGGCGAGGCCACCCGTGTGGGGCGACTCTCGGCGGACATCGCCGCCGAGCAGGAGAAGCTGCGCCGGGCCGACGCCGTGGTGCTGCAGTTCCCGCTGTGGTGGTTCTCGGTGCCGGCGATCCTCAAGGGCTGGATCGACCGGGTGCTCACCTTCGAGTTCGCGCACGGGCCGGCCGTCCCGCCGCCGTACAGCGAGGGCGCGCTGGGCGGGCGGCGCGGGCTGCTGGCGGTGACGGCCGGGGCCCGGGAGTCGGCGTTCACTGACCGGGGCGCGCACGGCCCGCTGGCCGACCTGCTGTTCCCCGTGCAGCACGGCGTGCTGTGGTTCACCGGCATCGAGGCGCTCGAACCGTTCGCCGTGTACGGCTCGTCGGACGTCTCGCCGGAACGGTTCGCCGAGCTGACCGAGGAGTACGGGCGGCGGCTGGACGGGCTGTTCACCGACGAGCCGGTGCCGTTCCGGCGGCTCGACGGCGGGGACTACGGGCGGGACATGCGCCTGCTGCCCGAGGTGGAGGCGCCGGGCACGAACGGGCTGGCCCTGCACGTGGCGCCGCGCGGCTGACCGGCGGCCGCCCCGGGCAGGGGAGTTCGGCAGGAGGACGGCCCGCGCCGGGATGCCGGCCCGGCACGGGGGTGCGGGCCGGTGCGGGGGTGCGGGCCGGTGCGGGGGTGCGGGCCGGCGGCCGGACCGCGGCGGTTCAGAACGTGGCCAGGTCCAGGGCCTCGCTCAGCGAGGCGTAGCCGACGCAGAGCATCAGCCACATTCCCAGCGCCGATGTGACGGAGCCGAGGATCCGGCCCGCCCGGCCGCGTTGCTCGCGTGGTCGGCGCAGCTGCCGGATCCCGAGGGCGACGACGGCCACCGCGAGGGCGGCCAGCGCGTAGGCGAGGGCGGGGCTCTGGCGGTGCGCGAGCACGGCGAGGACGAAGACGCCCGCGAGCGACGCGGTGGTGAGCACCGCCAGCACCAGGCCGAGGACCATTTCCCCGACCAGTTCCAGGACGAAATCGCCCACCAGGTCGCCGATGTCGGCCAGGCAGCCGTCGCCCTTCCTCCCGGCCGGGACCGGCGTCGGGTCACCGGGCCGGTGCACCGGTGCCGTGGGCAGCGACCCGGTACTCCCGGGGTCCCCGTCCAGGCTCTCGTCGCTCATCGCTCCCCCGTCCCGCGGCCGCCCCCGCAGCACCGTCCCGGCCCGCGCGCCGCCCCTGAACCGCACCCGGTCCGATGGACCGACCGCTCGTCATGGTACGGGCGGCTCCGGGCGCGGGGCAGGGCCGGCCGGGGCCCGTCGCAGCCGGACCCCCGGGGGGGTCAGAGCTTTGTGGCCTCGTGGACCTGGTGGAGGTGGATCAGGATGTCGTAGGCCTGGTTGACCGCGAGGGCGGGGGCCGGCCGCTTGAAGCTCGACCCGGCGTCGTTGACGGGGCGCGGGGTGTCGAGCCAGGACCGGCCCGCCGCCGACAGCGTGCGCAGGTCGAGGTAGTAGTCGCGGTAGTGGACCCGGTCGAGGGTGTACTCCTGCATGTCCGGGGTGGCCGCGGGGACGGTCACCGTGTTCCAGGCCCCGCCGAGGTCGGTCCCGGTGAGGAACGCCCCCTGGTTGAAGGTGAAGCCGATGGCGGCGTAGTCCCGCCCGAGGGCGTTGCGCAGGTAGACGCCCTGCGTCGTCGGGTACATCACGGGGTCGGTGGACAGGTAGCCCACGTGGCCGTTGTGCGCGGACAGCAGCATCCTGTCCCCGGTGCGGCGCTGCCACCAGGCGGTGTTGTCGGCCATGGCCTGGTCGCGGTAGTGCTCCGCCGAGGACACCGACGCCGGGTCGGACAGGTCGAGGGCGGTGAAGGCGAAGGTCTGGACGATGTTGCGGGCGTGCTGCTCGGCCCACTCGTAGGCGTCACCGCCGGCGCCCTTGTTCGCGGTCAGCAGGTCGAAGGCCTGCTGGGCGACGGTGGCGTTGTGCCGCCGCTCGGCGACGGGCCGGCCCAGGTAGGCGAAGACGTCGTCGAGGGGGCGCAGGCCCGCGTACAACTGCTCGATCCGCGCGAGCTGTTCGGGGTGGGCCGAGCGGACGTAGGAGGTGACCCGGTCGAAGGCGGCGTCGCCGAGCTTCGGCGCTCCGACGTCGTTGCCCATGAAGTGGACCCTCCGGTCCGGGTGCCGGTCGTTGTACTGCCGCATCCAGGTGATCAGGCTGACGAACTCCTCGCGCTCCCAAGGGGATCCGGCGAGCGCCTCCTTCGCCGTCCGCCGGGCGTCGCCCGGCCCGCCCTGGAGGTACTCGTCGATCCGCAGGCCGGCCGTCCAGCTCATCTCCAGGGCGAAGGTGGTGAAGCCCTTCTCCTCGACGAGGTAGCGGAAGACGCGTTCCTTCATCGCGAAGAACTGGTGCGAGCCGTGGGTCGCCTCACCCAGCCCGACCACCTTGGCGTCCCCGATCATCGCCCCCAGCGCCCGCAGGTCGGTGCTGCGCCCGCCCGGCTCCGTGGAGCGCAGGGGCTGGGCGGCGCGCTCCAGGGCGCGTAGCGCGGCGGCCTGTCGGCCGTCGATCGCCGTGGCACCGGACGCCGTGGCGCCGGGCGAGGCGGGGCCGGACGAGGCGGACGCGGCGTCCGCGGCGGGTGCGGCGAAGGCCGCCGGGGCGAGCAGGGCGGTGGTGGCGAGCGCTGCCGTCGCGGCGAGCAGGCCCCGTCGTCCGAAGGCCTTCGTGTGCGTGGTCATGCTGATCACTCCTGAACTCGGTGTCTCCGCTGGGCGGTGGAGTGATCATCACGTGGTGTGGCCGCGGGGCGCGCTGGGGCCGTCCTCCAACCCTTCCGGGGGTAAACCCCCTGCTCAGAGGTGGGGTTGACCCCAGCAGGCGGGTCCGGCAGCGCATGAACCCGGGCGCGCACGGGGCGAGCGCCCGACGGCGTGCACCAGCGATCGGGCATTGACGCACCGTCAGTTCGTCCGATACCCGGCGCCCGCCACCGCTCACGGCCGAGGCGGACCCGAACGGGAAGCCGCCGGGAGTCCGAACGGGAAGCGGGCGCGGACCCGAACGGGAAGCGGTCTATCACCCCCGAACGGGCCGAGGCAACAGGGGCACCCGTCGATTCGCGGTGGATCACGGCCGGTGACGAGGGGCTCCTCCGACCTCCGCCCGCCCTCGGCAGCGAGTCGGCCGAGGGCTCGCCGCACCGGACCGCGCCGACCGGCGCCGCACCGGCCGGGGCCGGGGCGGCCGGGGCCGAGTCGGCCGGGGCGGCCGTGAGCCGTTCGGCGGCCGGCGCACCACCGGTCGGGAGGTGACCGTCAGGGCCAGCCCGTCGGCTTCGCGGTCATGGTGGCCCTGGCAGCGACGATCGCGACGCAGGCCCGATGGACCTCCGTGGCCGCCCAGTCCGGCGGCAGCGGCCCTCGGGCCTTCAACACCGCCGCCTGGCGCTGGAGTTCGCGCAGCGCTCCGCCCTGCGCGCTGGAGAGGCCCATCTCCTGGTAGTCGCCGAGGTCCGTGCCGCCGTCGAGGTACGTCCTGAGCCAGGGCCCGATGCTCAGGACGCAGTCCTCCAGCGGGTCGAACGGCGGCGGGGACGGCGAGGGGGCTGCCGTCTGCGGCGCGGTGGCGGTCGCCGGGGGTGGCCCGGCGGGTCCACCGCAACCGCATGCCACCGACGCCGCCGCCACCGTGAACAGGCCCGCCAAGCCGGCCGGGAGCCGTTTGCGCATGCCCGCATTGTGGCCTCCGGGAGGCCGCCGCGCCAGGGAGCCGGAGGCGGCCCGGGCGGGCACCGGCCGTCCACCACGGACGGCCCGGGCGGATCGGCAGCGGTCCGTCAGACCGCCGCGGTCGGGACCCCAGGGGCAGGCGGCGTCCCCGGCACGGGCGGAGTACCCGGCGCCGACGGCGTGGCGGGCACCGACGGGGTGGCGGGCAGGGACGGCGTCGACGGGACGCCCGGGGCGGTGGGGGCCACCGTCGAGCCCGCCGGGGCGCCGAGGACGCGTTCGGCCTTGGCGACGGCGGCGCGGTAGTAGAGGGAGGCGAGTTGCGAGGAGGAGGAGTCGCGCTGGAAGTAGCCGTAGGAGAGGGCGACGTCGCCGAGGCGTTCGACGCCGAGGTAGCCGTTGAGCGGGATGCCCTCCAGCACGCCGTCGAGGCGGACGGCCGGGGCGCCGGGCCGGTCGCCGAGGGCGATCGGGGTGACGGTGAAGGTCACGGCGGTCCCCGCGTCGTCGTTGAAGGTGAGGCTGCGGCAGTCGGCGAACGCGGAGCTGACGGTGGCGAAGTCGGCGGCCAGGCGGTCCGGTTCCTCGGCCGTGAGCGACTCGGTGATCAGCGGGTTGCCCGCCGGGCCCTCGAACTCGACGCCCTGGTGCGGCCGTCCGGCGGGCCCCTGCGCCGTCTCGCGGTTCAGCAGCGCGCGCAGCGCGTCGCAGCCGGCCACCGGGGAGGCCCCGCTCTCGGGCGAGGGGCTCGCGCCGGCCGGGATCTCGGTGAAGTCCGGCCCCAGTTCCTCGGCGGTGAGCAGGGCGGACCTGAGCTGCTCGTTGGTGGGCAGCTGCACGGCGGCCGGGGCGGCTGCGGCGCCAGGGGCAGGGGCCGCGACGGTGGCCCCTGGGGCGGCCGCGACGGTCACGGTCGGCGCGGGCGGCCCGGGTGGGGAGCCTGCGGCGAGTCCGGCGGTGCCGAGGGTGAGCAGGGCGGTGGCGGCCGCAGCCGCAAGGGCGGGAAAAGGCCTCGGGAGAGACATGCGGCCCCCGGTCGAGAGTGCGGGCAGGGACAGGCGTCCAGTCTCCCACCGCACCCCGGAGCCCGCCCGCCCGGACGGTGTATCCGCAGGTCAGGACGGGTCAGGACGGGTCAGGGCGGGTCAGGACGGGTCTACGGCGGTTTCGGCAGAGCGCCGGGGGGAGAGTCGGGCCGCGGGTCCGGCAGGATCGGCGGAGAGGCCAGCGGCGGCGTCAGGGCCGTCCGTACCGGCGGCGCCCGTACCGGCGGCGCTGTCCGGGCCGTCCGGGCCGTCCGGGCCGTCCGCCGGCAGCGTGGCGAGCGTCTCGGCGAGCCACTGCACCCAGAAGGCCTCCAGCCCGATGCCCGCCCGCAGGACGGCGTGCTGCAGCGGGTTGGCCTCGGCGCCCGGCGCCGGCGGGAAGTCGCGCCGTTCGATCTCCTGGTAGTCGGCCAACTGCGCCCGGTGCAGCGCGAGGTGCCGGTGGAGTTCGGCCTCCAGGCCTGCCGTGCCGACCACGGCGGCGGCGCGCAGCCGCAGCAGCAGCGGCTCCCGGACGGTCTTGGGGTCGTCCGCGCCGGCCGTCCACCGTTCGAGTTCGGACCGGCCGGCGGGCAGGACCTCGTACTCCTTCTTCTGGCCGCGCACCGGGCCGGTCTGCGGGAGCGCCCGGATCAGCCCGGAGGTCTCCAGCCGGCCCAGCTCGCGGTAGATCTGCTGATGGGTGGCGGACCAGAAGAAGCCGATCGACCTGTCGAACCGCCGGGTCAGCTCCAGCCCCGAGGACGGCTTCTCCAGCAGGGCGGTGAGGATGGCGTGCGGCAGCGACATGGGTCGATCCTAGGCGGCCACGGGGTGCCGCACGCCTCCTCGCGGGGTGGTCAGAGTGCGGCGGCCAGCTCGGTGCCCTGCTTGATCGCCCGCTTGGCGTCGAGTTCGGCGGCCTCGTCGGCGCCGCCGATCAGGTGCGGGGTGATGCCGAGGGCGCGCAGTGCGGCGTCGAGGTCGCGGCGCGGTTCCTGCCCGGTGCAGAGGACGACGGTGTCGACGGGGAGCAGCTGCGGTTCACCGTCGAGGGTGAAGTGGAGTCCGGCGTCGTCGATCAGGTCGTAGCGGGCGCCGGCGACCATGGTGACGCCGCGGTGCTTGAGTTCCGCGCGGTGGATCCACCCGGTGGTCTTGCCGAGCCCGGCGCCGACCTTGCCGGTCCGGCGCTGGAGCAGGTGGACGCGGCGCGGGGGCGCGGGCCGCTCGGGCCGGGCGAGGCCGCCGCGTTCGCGGTACTCGGGGTCGATGCCCCACTTGCGCTGGTAGACGGGCGGGTTGAGGCTCGCCTCGTCGCCCTGGTCGGTGAGGAACTCGGCGACGTCGAAGCCGATGCCGCCCGCCCCGACGACGGCGACGCGTTCGCCGACGGGTGCGCCGTCGCGCAGCACGTCGAGGTAGCCGAGCACGCTCGGGTGGTCGACGCCGGGGAGGTCGGCGGGGATCCGCGGGGTGACGCCGGTGGCGAGGACGACCTCGTCGAAGGCCTCGGCGGCGAGGTCCGGCGCCTCCACCAGGGCGCCGAGCCGCTGCTCGA
The DNA here is from genome assembly GCF_056437345.1 of Kitasatospora sp. NPDC042419. Classification (NCBI taxonomy): domain Bacteria; kingdom Bacillati; phylum Actinomycetota; class Actinomycetes; order Kitasatosporales; family Streptomycetaceae; genus Kitasatospora; species Kitasatospora sp. NPDC042419. The sequence continues at coordinate 204,319 of NZ_JBWKAW010000017.1, read as the reverse complement.
CGCCGAGTTCGGCGAGCCGGGTGCGGTAGTAGCGGATGGTCTCGTCGAACTCCTCCTTGCCGGGGATCCGCCGGGCGATGTCCAGCTGTCCGCCGATGGTGTCGGCGGCGTCGAACAGGGTGACGTGGTGGCCGCGTTCGGCGGCGGAGACGGTGAACGCGAGGCCGGCCGGTCCGGCGCCGACGACGCCGATGCGCTTGCGCGTCCTGGTCGGGGCGAGGACGAGTTCGGTCTCGTGGCAGGCGCGCGGGTTGACCAGGCAGGAGGTGGTCTTCCCGCTGAAGGTGTGGTCGAGGCAGGCCTGGTTGCAGCCGATGCAGGTGTTGACGGCGTCGGCGCGGCCGTCGCGCGCCTTGGCGACGAAGTCGGCGTCCGCGAGCAGCGGGCGGGCGAGGGAGACCAGGTCGGCGTACCCGTCGGCGATCAACTGCTCGGCGAGTTCGGGGGTGTTGATGCGGTTCGAGGTGACCAGCGGGATGCCGACCGAGCCCATCACCTTCCGGGTGACCCAGGCGAAGGCGCCGCGCGGCACGGAGGTGGCGATGGTGGGGATGCGCGCCTCGTGCCAGCCGATGCCGGTGTTGATGATGGTGGCGCCGGCCTCCTCGACGGCCTGGGCGAGCTGCACGACCTCGGGGAGGGTGGAGCCGCCGGGGACGAGGTCGAGCATGGAGAGGCGGTAGATCAGGATGAAGTCGGGCCCGACCCGCTCGCGGACCCGGCGGACGATCTCGACCGGGAAGCGCATCCGGTTCTCGTACGGGCCGCCCCAGTCGTCCTCGCGGTGGTTGGTGGTGGCGGCGACGAACTCGTTGATCAGGTAGCCCTCGGAGCCCATGATCTCGACGCCGTCGTAGCCGGCGTGGCGGGCGAGGGCGGCGCAGCGGGCGAAGTCCTCGATGGTCTGCTCGACCTCGTCGCCGGTGAGGGCGCGCGGCGGGTACGGGCTGATCGGGGCCTGGACGGCGCTGGGGGCGACCAGGTCGGGATGGTAGGCGTAGCGGCCGAAGTGCAGGATCTGGAGCGCGATCCGGCCGCCGGCGGCGTGCACGGCGTCGGTGACGACGCGGTGCTGTTCGGCCTCCTCCTCGGTGGTGAGCATGGCGCCGCCGCCCCAGGGGCGGCCGGCCTCGTTGGGGGCGATGCCGCCGGTGACGATGAGGCCGACGCCGCCGCGGGCGCGTTCGGCGTAGAAGGCGGCCAGCCGTTCCGGGCCGTCGGGGGCCTCCTCCAGGCCGACGTGCATGGAGCCCATGATGACGCGGTTGGGGAGGGTGGTGAAGCCGAGGTCGAGCGGGCGCAGCAGGTGCGGGTAGTCGGGGTGGGGCGGCGGCGGGGTGGCGGTCATCGGGGGTCTCCGGGGGCTTCGTCGAGGCGGCGGCTCGTTGTTACCACACGGTAGGGGAGGAGCCGACTCATATGCAACTGGTTGCATAAGAGGGGCGGCGGAGCTCCGCCCCACCCCCGACTCCCACGGCCCCACCGGACCCCTCACCCCCTCCCGCCCCGCCCTGCCCCACCCCGCCCCGCCCCGCCCTGCCCCGCCCGCCGAGGACTCCCCCGGTGCTTTGCTGACGGATCGTCAGTCCGCGGCGTATGGTCGTCGGACAACGGACGGGGCCGACCGCGGCCCCGGAGAGGGGGCACGGCCGTGCGGGGTGGATCGGTCGCCGTGGTCGGCGGCAGCATCGCGGGGTGCGCGTTCGCCCGGGCCGCCGCCCGGGGCGGAGCGGAGCGGGTCACCGTCCTGGAGCGCAGCCCCGGCCGGCTGGAGGACCGCGGCGTGGGCCTCTGCGTGGTGCTGGACCGCTACGCCGAACTCGTCCGGGCGGGCCACCTCGACGACGGCATCCGCCACCACCCGCTCACCGAACGGCACTGGGTCGCCGCCGACTCCTCCGGCGCCCACGGCCCGCGCGGGCGGGTGCTCTGGGTCCAGCCGATGACGATGCACTCGTTCCACTGGGGCGTGCTCTGGCAGGGCCTGCGCGAACGCGCCCCGGACAGCGTGGAGTTCCGCGCCGGCACGACCGTCACGGCGGTCGGCGGCGGCGGGGCGGCGGCCGGGGGTGGGGCGGCGGTCGGCGGCGGGGCGGTCGGCGACTCCCCTGACCACGGCGGCCGGCAGGCCTGGGTGGAGACCGCCGACGGACGGGAGCCGTACGACCTGGTGGTCGGCGCCGACGGCTACCGCTCGGTGGTCCGCGCCGCCGTCTGCCCGGACGCCCGGCCCGAGTACGCCGGGTACGTCTGCTGGCGCGGCAGCTTCGACGCCCGCCTGCTCGACCGGCTGCCCGGCGGCGCCGCCCGCTGGCCCGGGCACGAGGTGATCACCGCCTGCTACCCCGGCGGCCAGGTCGTGCTCTACCGCATCCCCGGCCTGACGCCCGGCACCACCCTGGTCAACTGGGTCTTCTACGCGCCCGCGCCCGCCTGGCTGCGCCCCGCCGACGACACCTCCGCCGACCCCAACGGCATCCCGGCCGGCTCGCTCGACCCCGCCCGGCTCGACGAACTGGCCGAACTCGCCGACCGGTACCTCCCGCCCTACTGGGCCGGAGTGGTCAACCTGACCCCGGTCGAACGGATCCTCCTCCAGCCGATCCACGACCTCGCGACCCCGCGCCGCACCGCGGGCCGCCTGCTGCTGGCCGGGGACGCCGCCACCCTGGTCCGCCCGCACAACACCAGCGGCGCGGCCAAGGCGCTCCAGGACGCCTGCGCCTTCGAGGACGCCTGGCGCACGGCCGACGGCTGGGACGACCTGCTGCCCGGGTACGACCGCGAACGCGGCGCGGTGGGCCGGGCGTTGGTCGACCTCGGCCGCCGGCTCGGACAGGCGCAGGTCACCCGCGCACCGGACTGGACGGCCATCGACGAGGCCGGGATGGCCGACTGGTGGCGCGAACAGCTCGCCGGCACCGGCGGATTCGGCGGCCTGTCCCTCGACCGGCCGCCGAACTCCGCCTCAGCGCAGGACGGTTCGCCCGGTCAGACGTGCACGCCGTAGTCGGTGGCGATGCCGCGCAGGCCGGAGGCGTAGCCCTGGCCGATCGCGCGGAACTTCCACTCGGCGCCGTTGCGGTACAGCTCGCCGAAGACCATCGCCGTCTCCGTCGAGGCGTCCTCGGTGAGGTCGTAGCGGGCGATCTCCTGGCCGTTGGCCTGGTTGACGACCCGGATGAAGGCGTTGCGGACCTGGCCGAAGCTCTGCAGCCGGGCGTCCGCGTCGTAGATCGACACCGGGAACACGACCTTGGCCACGTCGCCCGGGACGGCGGCCAGGTCGACCTTGATCTGCTCGTCGTCGCCGTCGCCGCCACCGGTCAGGTTGTCGCCGCTGTGCTCGACCGAACCGTCGGGGCTGCGCAGGTTGTTGAAGAAGACGAAGTGCCCGTCCGAGAGCACCTTGCCGACCGCGTTGCAGAGCAGCGCGCTCGCGTCCAGGTCGTAGTCGGCGCCGGTGGTGGTCCGCACGTCCCAGCCGAGTCCGATGATGACGGCGGTCAGGCCCGGCGCCTCCTTGGTCAGCGAGACGTTGCCGCCCTTGGCCAGCGAAACTCCCACAGTGCCCTCCTCGGTTGCGCTGCTGCTCTCCCTGGAAAAGAATCTACAACACTGTAGAGATCACGAGAATCCGTCCGACCGAATACGGCCACCTACGGCTCCCCCTGCGGCCCCGGACTCCCCCTCACCCGCCGTCCGCGAGCAGCTCCGCCACCTGCGGCGGCAGCAGGCACGCCCGCCGGGCCAGCAGGTCGACGAAGGCCGCCGTCAGCGGGTCCGGCCTGGTCCGGGTGTACGCGACCAGCACCCGCCGCACCGGCGGCTCCGGGCGGCGGACCAGCCCGTCGAACCCCGTCGGCACGATGTTGGCCGGCACCAGCGCCACCCCGAGCCCGGCCGCCGCGAGCAGCGGCGCCGCCGCCGTCTGCTCCGTCCGCACGGCCACCCGCGGCCGGAACCCGGCCTCCGCGCAGGCCGCGTCCAGCAGGTCGGCGAGCCCGTTGCCGGGGGCGTAGTGCACCCAGTCCCGGTCCGCCAGTCCGGCCAGCGGGACGCGCCGGCGCCGGGCCCGCTCCGCGCCGTCCGCGCCGCCCGGGCCGCCCGCGTCCTCCGCGTCCTCCGCGTCCTCCGGGGGCAGCGTCAGCACGAACTCCTCCACGCCCAGCTCCCGGATCGGCCCCTCCCAGTCGGCCGGCGGGGTCCCCACGGCCACGTCCGCCTGACCGGCCGCCATGGCCGCCCGCAGCTCCTCGTTGTGCGCGTACTCGCGCAGCCGGATCCGCACCCCCGGATGCGCGCGCCGCCACGTCCGCAGCACCGGCGGCAGGATGCCCAGGCTCACCGAGTACACCGTGGCCAACTCCAGTTCCCCGCCGTCCAGTCCGGCCGCCGACCGGGCCGCGGCGCGCAGCCGTTCGGCGTCCGCGAGCGCGGCGCGGGCGTGCGGCAGGACGGCCCGCCCCATCGGCGTCGGCCGCACCGCGCGCGGCAGCCGCTCCAGCAGGGCCCCGCCCACCGCCTTCTCCAGCGCCCGCACCTGGTGCGAGAGCGCGGGCTGGGTGACGTGCAGCAGCTCGGCGGCCCGGGTGAAGGAGCCGGTGTCGACGACGGTCACCAGGTACTCGAACTGGCGAAGCGTGGGGGTAGCCATGCAGAGAGTTTATGGCTTCCCAAGAAAACAAGCCTTGGACGCATCCGGCCTGGTCACCGCAGGGTTGTCCCATGACCACTCCCCCCGTTCCCGCCCCCGCCCACCTCGGCCCCTCCCTCTCCGGCCGCCGTGTCGTCGTGGTCGGCGCCGGATCCAACACCGGCCGCGCCCTCGCCCACGCCGCCTCCGCCGCCGGAGCCGAGCTGATCCTCGCCGGCCCCGACCCCCGCAAGCTGGAGTGGACCGCCGGTGAGCTCGCCGGCCCGGCGAAGGTCGTCCCCGTCGACCTCGCCGACGAGGACTCGATCGCCGCCCTCACCGCCGCCACCGGCCGGTTCGACCACCTGGTCTCCACCGCCGCCATGCCCGCCAACGGCCCGCTCGCCGAGCTCGAACTCGCCGACGTCCACCGGGCGTTCGCCGCCAAGGTCTACGGCCCGCTGCTGCTCGCCAAGCACCTCGCCCCGCAGGCCGCCACCGACACCCCCGACGGCGCGTCCTTCACCTTCTTCTCCGGCGTCGCCGCCTGGCGCCCAGCCCCCGCCCGCACCGTGATGGCCACCACCAACGGCGCCCTGGCCTTCCTCGTCCAGGCCTTGGCCGTCGAGATCGCCCCGGTCCGCGTCAACGCCGTCTCCCCCGGCATCGTCGACACCGGAGCCTGGGACCGCATGGGCGCCGACAAGGGCGAGTTCCTGCGCTCCGTCGCCGACCGCAACCCCGCCCGGCGCACCGGCACCACCGAGGACCTCGTCCGCGCCGTCCACTTCGCGATGACCAGCCCGTTCGTCACCGGCACCGTCCTCCACGTCGACGGCGGCGGCCGCCTCGCCTGAGGCCTTCGGCCGGGAGCCCTCGCGCCTGCGGCACCCCGAGCCCCGCGGAATCCCGGCCCCGCAGAATCCCGGCCCCGAGACGTCCCGACCCGAGGCGCCCCGACCCCGCAGCGCCCCGGGCCGGGACGCAGATCGGCCACTCCGCGCGGCCCGTCGGCCGGCGGGGTGGCGGGCGACCTCGCGGCCCGCGCCACGCTCGCCGATCGGCGCTCCGCAAGCCGGGCCGCCCCGGTCTCCGCCGACGCAGGTCAGCCAGACGGCGAACACCGCGGTCGGTCAGGTGGCCGAAAGCTTCATGTCATATGACCTGTGACATTGTTCTGACCGCCATTCGGTGACAGGATCCACGCCAATCTCCTTCATTCAGCTTGACCCCACGTCAGGCTGCCCCCACTCGAAGAAGGACTCGGCGTGCACCTGCGCATACGTCTCTCCACGCTCGCAGCCGGCGTCGTCGCCTGTTGCGCCACGGCCACCGCCGTGCTGCCGGCCCAGGCCTTCGCGGCGCCCCCCGCCGCCACCGCCGGACCGGCCCCGACCGCGACAGCCCCGACCAGCACCACCCCGGCGGCGGCAGCAGCAGCGATCGCTGCTGCTGCCGGGAAGCCGGCGGGCCTGTCCACGGCCGGCGCGACCACGGGGTCCGAGCACCCCGACGCGCCCGCCACCCCGCTGCCCCCGGCGCTGCTCAGCGAGACCCTCATGGGCGAACCGGCCGCGACGGCCGCGGCGACCACCCCCGCCCAGCCCAAGTCCCTCGCGGCACGGGCCCAGTCGGGCGCCGCCGCGGAAGCCGCCGCGCCGACCTGCACCCCGGCCGACTTCGCCGCCCACACCGGCGCCGACCTGGTCGCATTCCTCAAGAGCTCGACCCCGGAGTGCGTCTCCGCGCTCTTCAACAACGGCGGCACCGACCCGAGCATCTTCCAGCAGTCCCGGATGCTGACCGTCGCGGCCGCCTTCAAGGACCTCGCCGCCGGCTACACCGGCGACAACTCGACCGGCATCCTTCAACTGGTGCTCTACCTGCGGGTGGGCTACTACATCCAGTCCTACTACCCGGACGCGGCCGGCCCGTACACCAGCGCACTCACCACCGCCGTCAAGGCCGGCCTGGACGCGTTCTTCGCCGGCTCCCGCTGGCACGACGTCACCGAGAACAACGGCCGCGTGCTCAAGGAGGTGCTGACGCAGACCGACAGCGCCAACATCCAGGCCGACTACCTGCCCGTCTACAAGCGCGTGCTGGACGACTACGACAACTCGTACAACGCGTTCCCGCAGATGGTCAGCGCGGTCAACTCCGTTCTGAGGTTCCCGCTCTGGCGGGGCAACACCAACCCGAACTTCGTCAACGCGCTCGGCGCCTACCCGAGCCTCGTCACCTCGCTCGCCGACTTCGCGATCAAGCACAAGGACCTGCTCAACGGCCCCAACTCCGTCCTCGACACCAACGCGGGCAACGACCTGGCCCGGATGGCCGGGAGCAGCCCCACCGTCGAGGCCGTGGCGAAGCCGCAGGTCAAGCGGGTGCTGGACTCCGCGCCGCTCCTCACCCCCGAGGCGTCGCTGTACGTCTACACCGCCGTCCAGGCCGCCTACTACAACGGCAGCCAGTGCTCGTACTACGACATCTGCAACCTGCCCGCCAAGCTCACCTCGGTGGTCCTGCCGAACCAGCTGGTCTGCGACAACCGCACCCTCCAGGCCCAGGCCCTGTCGGCCGCCGAACTGGCCACCGTCTGCGCGAGCCTGCGCAACCAGGACGCGTTCTTCCACAACGTCGTCAAGGACAACGGGCCGATCCCGAACCAGTACGCCAAGACCGTCACCTTCGGGATCTTCGCCAACAAGACCGACTACACCACCTACTCGTGGGCGATCTTCGGCAACTCGACCGACAACGGCGGCCAGACCGTCATGGACGCCACCGACCCGAACCGCCGGGCCGCCACCGTGATGTACCAGAAGGCCTGGAACAACAGCGACCCCGCCCGCGTGTGGAACCTCAACCACGAGTACACGCACTACCTCGACGCCATCTACGACATGAAGGGCAACTACAACACCCAGATGTCCGTCCCGGACATCTGGTGGGTCGAGGGCCTCGCCGAGTACATCTCCTACAGCTACCGCGCCACCACCGACACCGACGCGATGGCCCAGGCCGCCCTGCACACCTACAAGCTCAGCACCATCTTCCAGAACACCTACGGCAACTCGGACTCGACCCGCGTCTACCCGTGGGGCTACCTGGCCGTCCGGTACATGCTGGAGAAGCACCCGGCCGACGTCCACGCCATGCTGGCCCGCTTCCGCGTCGGCGACTACACCGGCGGCTACGCGGTCTACAACAACCTCGGCACCTCCTACGACGCCGACTTCGACGCCTGGCTCACCGCCTGCGCCGCCGGCGCCTGCTACGCCGCCGGCCCGACCTCGCTGTTCGACGCGTCGGTGAACGGCGCGACCGTCAACGTGACCGAGCGGTCCGTGCAGACCGGCCCGGGCCGGATCGTCTCCTGGCGCTGGACCTTCGGCGACGGCACCTCCTCGGACGAGCGCAACCCGAGCCACACCTACGCGGCGGCCGGCTCGTACACCGTCGCCCTGACCACCACCGACGACACCGGTCGGACCGCCACCACCCCGACCACGGTCACCGTGACGGCCGCCCCGGTCGCCCTGCCGAACTGCACCGAGCAGCGCACCGACGCGATGGGCCGGAACTGCTCGCGGACCGGCCGCGCCGCGACCGCCGGGAACACCGACTACCTGTACGTCTACCTGCCGGCCGGCACCACCACGCTGAAGGTCACCACCTCCGGCGGCACCGGCACCGCGCACCTGTACTACAACGCGGGTACCTGGGCCTCGCCGAACGCCTTCACCGCCTCCTCCACCGGCACGGGCACCACCCAGTCCCTCACCGTCACCAACCCCACCGCCGGCTACCGCTACATCAGCCTGTACGCCGTCACCGACTTCAGCGGCGTCACGGTCAGCACCCAGTTCTGACCCCGGGTCCCCGGGGGCCCTGGGGACTCCGGGGTCTCTGGGACCTCTGGGACCCCGGTCTCTGAGAAGCATCTGCGCGAGCGCCCGGCCGGGATTCCCCGGCCGGGCGCTCCGCGTCGGCGCCCTTCCCGCTCCGGTCCGGTCCGCTCCGGTCCCGGCCGGGGCCGGGGCCAGGACCGGAGCGCGGACGTAGACTGACGTGGTCGTGCGGGGGAATCGGCGGGCTCCCGGGAGGTCATCCATGCGCCAGCGGCACAGCTTCCGTCTCGACCGGGCCGGACACTCCGTCACGGTGAACGTGCGGGCCGGCTGGATCACCGAGACCGAGCTGCTGGTGGACGGCAAGGAGGTCGCCTTCCACCGCGTCCACGGGCACGGCGTCTACCCGCTCACCCTGGCCGTCCGCCTGCCCGAGGAGCCCCCGCGGCCGCTCGCCGTCCGGCTGGAACGCAGCGGCGTCCCCGGGAACCCGCTCACGTGCGTCCTGGAGGCCGGCGGCGCGGAGCACCCGATGCCGGAGCAGACGGAGCACTGAACGCCCGGGGCCGCCGCCGGGCGCGCGGTGCCGCGCCCGGCGGCCGCCGCCCACCGCCCACCGCCCGCGACCTCGGCGTCCGCCGGTCAGTCCCAGTACGGCGAGGTGAACGCGTCCACCTGGAGCCCGGACCGCCGGGCGGCCCCGACGGCGGCCTCGGCCGGGCCCGGCCCGCCGAGGTACATGTAGTAGTCGTACCCGAAGTGGGCGAAGAAGCCGTCCGGGCCGGACAGCCGGCACCAGACGAACTCCTCCCGGAGCATCGACCGCGCCAGCTCGACGGCGTCGTCGAGCGCGAGTTCGTCGCCCTCGCCCACCCGCCCCCACCAGGTGCTCTCGGGCTCGATCTCCAGCGCCGTCACCCGGACGGCCGAGACGCCGCAGGCCGCCGCGAACCCGCGGACCGCCGCGAGGTAGCGCTCCTCCGTCTCCGCGTAGGCCTCGGCCGTGAGCACCTCCCCGCCGAAGGACAGGCCGATGTCGGAGTGGCTCGTCCAGGCCGGACGCGCACCGGTCCGCTCCTCCTCGACGTACTTGACGACCCGGTACTGGACCAGCTCCTCCCGGCCCCCGTCCACCGGTGCCCCCGCCACCTCGGTCACGCCGGTCACGCCGGTCACGCGCGGACCGCCTTCGCGACGATCTCCTCGACGGCCGCCCGGGCGCGCTCCGCGTCCGCCGGGACGAGGCCGATCCTGGTCCGGCGGTGCAGCACGTCCTCGACGTCCAGCGCGCCCTCGTGCGTCACGGCGTACGCGATCTCGGCGCGGCACACGTCGATGCCGTCCACGACCGGGGCCGCGTACCCGGCGCCCAGCGCCTCACCCGCCGCGAGCACCTCGCGGGCCGCGCCGCCGTGGCGGGCGACCAGGGAGGCCGGCACCTCGCCCTCGGGGCAGGGGCGGCTGTCGCGGTGACCGGGTGCGCCGACCAGGGGCAGCCGGGTGGTCCAGCAGTCGCGGGCTGGCAGCTCGCGGAGCCGGACGGCGGTGTCCACGGCGTCCTCGGCCATCCGGCGGTAGGTGGTGAGCTTGCCGCCGACCACCGTGATCACCCCCTCCGGCGAATCCAGCACCGCGTGCTGCCGGGAGATGTCGGCGGTGGCACCGTCGCCGGTGTCGATCAACGGCCGCAGCCCGGCGAAGGCGCCGCGCACGTCGGCCCTGGTCAGGGCGGTCTCCAGGGCCGCGTTGACGGTGTCGAGGAGGAAGTCGAGCTCGGCGTCGGTGGGCTTGGGCTCGTCCGGGATCGGGCCGGGCGCGTCCTCGTCGGTGAGGCCGATCGCGACCCGGCCGAGCTGCTGGGGCAGCGCGAAGACGAACCGGCTGGTGGAGCCGGGAACGGGGACGGTGAGCGCGGCGGTGGGCCGGCCGAGCGCGGCGGCGTCGACCACCAGGTGGGTGCCCCGGCTGGGCCGCAGCCGGATCGACGGGTCCACCTCGCCGGCCCAGACGCCGGTGGCGTTGACGACGGCGCGGGCGGTGAGGGCGAACGACTGACCGGTGAGTTCGTCGGTGAGCCGGGCACCGCCACCCGTGACCTCGTCGGCGCGGACGCGGGTGAGCACGGACACCCCGTACTGCGCCGCCGTCCGGGCGAGGGCGACCACCAGCCTCGCGTCGTCGACGAGTTGGCCGTCATGGGCGACCAGCGCGCCGTTCAGGCCGGCCGACCGCAGGCCCGGCACCAGCCGGCGGGCGCGGTCGGCGCCCACCCGGCGGACCCGGGGCAGCAGCGCGCCCGGAGTGCGGGCGCTCAGCCGCAGGGCGTCACCCGCGACGAAGCCCGCACGGACCAGCGAGGCCTGCCCGGGGCGGAACAACCCGTCCAGCAGCGGCACGAGTTGGGGCAGCGAACGGACCAGGTGCGGGGCGGTGCGGGTCATCAGCACACCGCGTTCGAGCGCGCTCTCCCGGGCCACGCCGATCCGCCCGGAGGCGAGGTACCGGAGGCCGCCGTGGACGAGCTTCGAACTCCAGCGGCTGGTACCGAAGGCGAGGTCGCGGGATTCGACGAGCACGGTGCAGAGCCCGCGCGCGGCCGCGTCGAGGGCGACCCCGACACCGGTGACGCCGCCGCCGACGACCAGGAGGTCGACGACCGGCGCGGCGGCGAGCGCTTCGAGCTCCAACTCCCTCCGGCGGGCGGTGAGTCGGGTGGTCCCGGCGAAGGGTCCGGCGGTGGTGGTCATCTGCGGCCTCCGTGGCGGGTGGCGTTGCTGCGGGTCACCGGCCGCCGGTGGCGGGCAGCCGGGGCTGTGCGGGCGGCCGAGGTCGTGCGGACGGCCCCGGCCGAACGGGCGGCCGGCGGCGCGGGCGGCCGGGCGGCCCGACGGGCGTGGACGACGTGCAGCCGTTCGCGGCCGCTCACCGGCCCCCCGCGGTCGTTCACGGCGCGAGGTATCCGTCCAGGGCGCGGGCCAGCTCGCGCCGCCAGGCCGCCTCGGAGAGCAACTGGGCCACCATGCGGTGCGACTGGACGGTGGACTGGGCGATCAGCAGCACCATGGCGGCGAGTTCGACCGGTTCGCCGGCCCGGATCGAGCCGTGCTCCTGCCCCTGCGCGATACCGGCACGGAGCGCTTCGAGCAGTCCGCGCTGGCTGGTGCCCAGGCGCTCGACCACGTACTCGAAGAGCGTGTCGGAGTCGGCGGAGCGCAGCAGCGCCCCGAGCACCGGGTGGTCGCGCAGCCGGACGGCGACCTCGACCACGCCGTCGACGAACGCCGCCCGATCCACCCCGGCCAGTCGGACGGCACCCTGGGTGACCGCGATCTCGCGGGTGAGCAGCGCGCCGATCACCGCGCGGACGTCCGGCCAGCGCCGGTAGACGGTCGGCCGGCTGACCCCGGCGCGGCGCGCGATCTCCGCCAACTGGGTTCGGCCCACGCCGAGTTGGACGACCAGCTCGGCAGCGGCGTCGAGGATGGCGTCGTCGGTGCCGCGAGGCTCGGGCGACCGGTCGGGGTCCGCGTTACTACTTGACATGATGTGTAAAACTGTAACGCATGACCCCCGAGACGCAAGCGGCCCCGGCCCCCGCCGCGCTGCCGCTCCCCCCGATGAAGTGGGACGCCTGGGGCGACCCGGCCCTCGCCAAGGAGCTGTCCGCCGACGTCAAGGGCCTGCTCGCCGCCGCCCTCGGCGTCACCGGCGACGCCGCGCCCGGCCCGGACGCCTCGGACGTCGTCCTGCGACCGTCCGCCCTGTCCCCGGACGACCTCGCGGCCCTCGCCGCCGTCGTCGGCGAGGCGCACGTCAGCGCCGCCGACGCCGACCGCCTCCCCCGGGCCGGCGGCAAGTCCACCCCCGACCTGCTGCGCCGCCGCAGCCGCGAGCCGCAGGACGCACCCGACGCGGTCGTGCTGCCCGGCGGCGAGGACGAGATCGCCGCGCTGCTCGCGCTCTGCGCCGAACGCCGCATCGCCGTCGTCCCGTTCGGCGGCGGCACCAGCGTGGTCGGCGGACTCGACCCGGAGCGCGGCGGCCTCACCGCCGTCGTCTCGCTGGACCTGCGCCGCCTCGACCAGCTGCTCGACCTCGACGCGACCTCCGGCGAGGCCGTCCTCGGCGCGGGCGTCACCGGCCCGGCGGCGGAGGCACTGCTCGCCGACCACGGCTTCGAACTCGGCCACTACCCGCAGAGCTTCCGCTTCGCCACCATCGGCGGCTTCGCGGCCACCCGCTCCTCCGGCCAGGACTCCGCCGGGTACGGGCGGTTCGACGAGATGGTGCGCGGCCTGCGCGTCGTCACCCCGGCCGGCACCCTCGACCTCGGACGCGCCCCCGCCTCCGCCGCCGGGCCCGACCTGCGCGAACTGTTCCTCGGCTCGGAGGGCACCCTCGGCGTGATCACCGCCGTCCGGGTGCGCATCCACCCCGTCCCGGCCGCCAAGGCGTACGAGGCCTGGTCCTTCCCCGACTTCGCCACCGGCGCCGCCGCGCTGCGCGCCGTCGAGCAGCAGGGCACCGGCCCGACCGTCATCCGGCTCTCCGACGAGGCCGAGACCATGGTCAACCTCGCGATGACCGAGAAGATCGGCGGCGAACCGGCCGTCAGCGGCTGCCTCGCCGTCACCGTCTTCGAGGGCGCCGCCGACCAGGTCGCCGCCCGGCACGAGGCGACCCGCGCCGTACTGCTCGCCGCCGGAGGCACCTCCCTCGGCGAAGCCCCCGCCCGGGCCTGGGAGCACGGCCGGTTCAACGCCCCGTACCTGCGGGACTCGCTGCTGAGCGCGGGCGCGCTCTGCGAGACCCTCGAAACCGCCACCTCCTGGCGGCAGTTGGCCGACCTCCGACTCGCCGTCAGCACCGCGCTCACCGAGGCCCTCCCCGGCGCCCTCGTGCTCTGCCACATCTCGCACGTCTACCCGACCGGCGCCTCGCTCTACTTCACGGTCGTCGCCGCCCTCGGCGAGGAACCGCTGGAGCGCTGGGCCGCCGCCAAGCGCGCCGCCTGCGACGCCATCGTGACGACCGGCGGCACGATCACCCACCACCACGCGGTCGGCGCCGACCACCGCCCCTGGATGACCGACGAGGTCGGCGAGCTGGGCGTGCGCATCCTGCGCGCCGTCAAGGCCGAGCTGGACCCGGCGGGCATCCTCAACCCGGGCAAGCTGATCCCGTGAGCGGCCGGAGAACCATCGCCCGCGTCGTTCTCCTCACCAACCCCGCAGCGGCCGCCGGCCACGCCGAACCGGCGGCCCGCCGCGCCACCGCCCGCCTGCGCGACCTCGGCATCACCGTGGACGCCCGGGCGGGCGGCTCCGCCGCGGAGTCCCTCGAACTCGCCCGCGCCGCCGTCGCCTCCCCCACCCGCTGCGACGCGCTGGTCGTCGTGGGCGGCGACGGCATGATCAACCTCGGCATCCAGGCCGTCGCGGGCACGTCCGTACCGCTCGGCGTCGTCCCCGCCGGCACCGGCAACGACCACGCCCGTGCCTACGGCCTCCCCCGCGACAGCCCCGAGGCCGCCGCCGACGTCATCGCCGCCGGCCACGCCCGCACCGTCGACCTCGGCCGCGTCACCGCCGCCGACGGGAGCACCCGCTGGTTCGGCTCGGTGCTCGCCAGCGGCTTCGACTCGCTCGTCAGCGACCGCACCAACCGCCTCCGCTGGCCGCGCGGCCGGATGCGCTACAACCTCGCCATCGCCGTCGAGTTCGCCAACCTCCGGCCCCTCCCCTTCCACCTCACCCTCGCCGACGGCACCGAGATCGCCCGCGACCTCACCCTCGCCGCCGTCGGCAACACCAGCAGCTACGGCGGCGGGATGCTCATCTGCCCCGACGCCGACCCCGCCGACGGCCTCCTCGACCTCACCCTCGTCGACGCCATGCCGCGGCTCCGGATCGCCCGCTTCTTCCCCACCCTCTTCAAGGGCACCCACACCCGCCGCCCCGAGGTCACCACCCACCGCACCACCGCCGTCCGCATCGACTCCCCCGCCATCACCGCCTACGCCGACGGCGAGTTCATGGCCCCCCTCCCCATCCACGTCACAGTGGCCCCCGGCGCCCTGACCCTCCTCGCCCCGGCCTGACCTCCCGGATAGGCCACGGGGCCGTCCCGCCGATTCGGCGGGACGGCCCCTGATTGCACGGGAGGATCCCCGACGCCGGGGCCCTGACTCTTCTCCGCTACAAACCGCTCTCCGGAAGCGCCTCGAACGCCGCCACGGCGCTCTCCAACTCTGCTGCGAGTACCTCGCGGACCGCCTCCACACGCCGCCCGACCTCCGCGTTCGGCCCCTCCCCTCAGCGGCCTTCACGAAGCCCTCCCATGGCTCGAACGTACGCCGCGCATGCCTCGTCAGTACGTCGGCCAGAAGCGCGTGCTCCCGGAACCCCAGAAGCCATCCAGGTGACCGAGGATAAAAGAGCGCATGCTCGGTAACGAACTGGCCGACAAGTGCAGAGATCCGGTGCCCCAGAAATGCACAGGACAGCATCACAATGGCAAGGTTCGCCGGAGTCGACCCGTCGGTTTCTCAAAGCACCGCGGCCACATCCCAACGCTCCCGAGGCTCATCCAACCACTCCCACCCCCAGGCCGACCCATCGTCCCTCCTTCCATCACCCATACCGCGCGAACAGCCAGGCCTGCGCCTCTTGATCGTTCTCCGCAATCCCAGCCAGGCCACCCGCTCCCAGGACCTGCGCGTAATAGGTCACAAATGCTTGATTCTTCTCGTCGTAGGCTGGCCAAGCTCTCCGTTCTGACTTGGCCATCGCTGTCTCAGCAAAGGCCATAGCCGCCTGCGGATTGGGCAAGGCAATCCTCAGGTTGATCGTAAGGGAATGAAGGTCGGCTGACGTGAACTGAGCAACGCCGTTATCCGGATTCCCGAGGCTTCCGTACTGGTGAGCCCTGAGCACCTCGCCACCATCCCGAACGGCGATATGCGCCTGTTGCCTGCCGTCGGGATAGTAGCGACGTCACCGCCACTGTCTACTCCCACGCCCACCTCCACCCCCAACGCGATGCCATCGCCCTCCTCAACCAAGCTCTCCGCAGCCCCTCGGATACCGCCTCCAAAACCGGCAACGGCAACGATTCGGCCCTTCGTTCAGAACCTGCCCGCTAACGTTGCCGTCAAGCATCAGTGGCCCCGCCGGAAATGCACTCCGGCGGGGCCACTGATGCTTGACCTGCAGACGGTCAGATACTGAATCCCATGCGCCCCCAGAAACCCCTCGCGCACTTGATCAAATGCAACCAAGCCTCCAAATCACGAGGCATTCTGGGTTGCGCTATATGTCTAGCTCCGATCGGATTCCCAGCCAGGCTTCCACCTCAGCTCGGAGATCCTTATCGAGACAAGATGGGTCAATCCACCCCAGTGCAGAGAGAACCCGTTCAACATCTTGCAGCAAGGCGATACGAGGGTCACGCTGCCCCCAACTCTGGCAGGTCGCACCGACAGGCGCATAGAAATCTTCATCGGCATCCCGATAGCGCGATGCGCGCTCTCTGGCATAGCCAATGACCTCTTCGCGTGAAGCTGGCATGTTGCTCACAGCCCACCTAGCGGCACCTTCTGGCGTCAGCGTCCCAATCAGCCCAGGAATCCCGGAATCGGAACGCGTAGCGACAACGGCGAGTCGCAACTGCCAGTAGGCAACCAGGGAGGGTGACAGCTCTCCCCGCGCGCGCCCCGAAGCCAATAGCCGAGCGCCAACGCCGAGCAGATCACTCCTCTGATCCGCCGAGATGTTCCGCAAGCCACTCGCGTTCGACTCGATAGACTCCAGAATGCCCCACCACCACTGGGGTGATGCAGAAAAATCTGCATTCGCGTCAAGCCATGCGGAAAGTTCTCGATTGCGAAGCGATTGAATACTCCGAAGATCATCATTGGAAGTCGTCACGGAGCCATCCCACCGTAGTCCTTAATCGCATTCAATGGAACCCTGATCCCCTGCGCAGCAAATGCATCCACTCCCCTTTGAATGAAGACGCAAGCGCATTCCGGCTTCGGCGTATAATGGCCCGTCATGTTATCGAAGGAAGTGACTCGGCCGCCAATAAATGTGACCTGCCCGGCAGCCATCACTGACCCTCCGCCGAATGCGATTGTATGGTGGATGCCCGGCAAGTTCCGAACCATATTCAGATCGCCACCTTCACCCACGGTCCACAGGTAGCTGCCACTGCCTCCCGTAGATTGCGCAAATTCAGGCGTTCCGGCCGATATTTTGGTGACCCCTTCAAAATCAGCCGCCATTTGCTCGGACGGGAGATCATCCGCCTTACTGTTCTTTACGGGACCACAGTTGTGCACCAGCACCGGCGTCGAGCCCGCCAGCACATAGTACGTGTGGTGGTCGCTGACGGTGAGGTTGTGGACGCGTTGGTGGGCGGTGTGGGAGCGGATGGTGCTGATCTGGACCCAGGTGCCGGCGGAGGTCTCCAGCCACTGGCCGGGCTGGAGCTTGTCGGCGGTGAGCCACTCGCGGGTCTGGGGGAGCCAGAACGGGTGGCCGTCGGTGGCGGTGACGGTCTGGGACTCGGTGACGTCGACGGTGTAGTCGGCCGCGGCCTTGACCGCGTCGTCGGCGGGGTGGGTGAGCTGCGGGGTCCGCGTGGTGGTGGCGGGGTCGACGGTGATCTCGTAGAGGGTCTTGTCACCCTCGCCGGTGATGGTGGCGGTGACCTCCTCCGCCACGATCCGACCGGTCGCGGGGTCGGCGGCGAGAACCTGGTCTCCGACGGCGATCCGATCGATCGGCTTGTGCGTGCCGTCGGCCATCAGAACCGGGGCATCCGGGGTGAAGCTGTTGCACCCGGGAGCCGCACGGCCGCCTGCGTTGCTGCTGCCGCCCCTCGGCTTCGGAGTACTGGCAGCAGGCTTGGCCGCGCCTCCGCTCGACTTCCCGCCACCGCCGGAGGGCTTGCCACCTCCCCCGCTGGAGGTTTTGCCGCCGCCCGCCTTGCCCGCGCCCGGGGTCGGGCCGGCCTTGCCGCCGCCCGCGGCGGCGCGGGGCAGGGACGGGGAGGACGGGATGGATTTGGCGGCGCCCTTGGCGGCCTCGCTGCCGCGTTCGACGGCCTTGACCACGTCGGTGACGGTGTCGACGGCGTCGGCCACCTTGGAGGCGATGCGCGCCGCGGTCGCCGCGCTGCCGATCACCGGGACGACGGCGACCAGCGACATGGCCGCGTTCTTCCAGTCGCCCTCGGCCGCGTACCAGACGCCGTTGACGATGTCGCAGGCGTCGCCGATCACCGGGATCATGCCGGCCACGTCGAGGACGGTGTGGCCGACGTTGGAGATGGTGTTGTAGTTCTCCTTGACCACGTCGACGGTCTTGCTGACCGCCTCCTTGGCCTTCTTCACCAGCTTCGAGCCCCACCACAGACCGCTCGGGTCCGAGAAGGTCAACGGGCTGTTGTTGGCGTACAGGTAGCCCTGGAGCTGCTGCGGGTCGCTCGCGTCGATGACCGGGTCGACCGAGAGGAAGCGTCCGAGCTTCGGGTCGTACTCCCGGGCTCCCAGGTGGGTCAGGCCGGTGGCCTTGTCCTGGGTGCCGCCGACGAAGCCCTTCTCCCCCTGCCACGCACCCGGCCACGGCTGGGCGCCGCGCTCCTCACCGAAGGGCTTGAACGCCCGGCGGGTCACGCTCCTGCACCGCTCTCCCGGCGGGTGCGAGCTGCAGCTCCTACGCCACCGACTGGAGCCGCGTCAGGCGGATCCTGGCCATCGGTGACGTCGACACGGCCGGAATCCCCGACCCCACTCCCACTGCGGACAAGCGTCGCTACGACCTCATCACGGAGGAGGACGACGGCACGGGTCGCGTCCAGCTCTGGCTCTTCCACGGCACCGGCGCCACCGGAACTCTGAGCGACCCCACACTCATCAGCACCGCCGACTGGGCGAACCTGAGCCTGATCGCCCCGGGTGACACCTCCGGCGACGGCCTGGTCGACCTCTGGGCGCGGGACGTGAACACCGGCGACGTCTTCCAGTACAAGAGCCGCAAACTCCCCAACGGCGCAGCCGACTTCACCGCTCTCGGCGACGAGGGCGCGCGTGAGCGGATCGCCACCGGGCTGTCCGAGCCGCAGTATCCGGTCCTCACCTCCTCCGGCGACTTCAGCGGCGACGGGATCGCCGACCTCTGGTCACGGGACGCGAGCGGAGCGCTGAACGTGTGGAACGGCGTCACCGGCGACGGCAGCGCGTCCACCCCCGTCTCCGGCGTGCTCAGCCCGGCGGCCCTCGGCTACCCCGGCGGCAGCCTCAGCATCCACACGGGCACCGTCTCCTGGAAGTGCCTGGACGCCAACGGCAGCGCCGAGGGCTCCCAGGTCCAGGTCTATCCCTGCTGGAACGCTGACAACCAGCATTTCAACTTCCGCACCGACGGCACGCTCCGCACGCTCGACCAGTGTGTGACCGCCGACGGCACGTGGGAGGGCAGCCCGGTCAGCATCCGCAGCTGCGCCCCCGGTAGCGACGCGCAGAAGTGGACGCTCCGTCCGGACGGGAGCATCTACAACGCGCAAGCCGGCCGCTGTCTGGACGACCCGACGGCCGGCGCCGGCAACGGCGTCCAGCTGGCCGTCTTCACCTGCCACGGCTTCTCCAACCAGCAGTGGAAGACCACCGTCAACGCCCCGGTCAACCTCCATGCCGGTTCCGATCTCGGCAAGTGCGCCGATGCCATCGGCAGCGGCGACGGCGCTCCTGTCAAGCTGTACAACTGCTGGAACGGTATCAATCAGCGCTTCGAGTTCCGCACCGACAACACCGTGCGGGTCTACGGCAAGTGCCTCACCGTCGAGGGTGGTTGGAACGGCGCTCCGGTCTCCCTACGGTCCTGCTCGCCGGGTGACGGCAGCCAGCAGTGGACGTTCCGCGGCGACGGGACGCTGCTGAACACCGGCTCCGGCCGGTGCCTCGACGACCCGGTCGCCGGCGCCCAGAACGGGGTGCAGCTGGACGTCTACGACTGCCACTCGTACAGCAACCAGAGGTGGTGGACGACGGTCTGACCTCGGACAGCACACCACAGGGCCCGCCCCGCCGCTCGGCGGGACGGGCCCTGATGCGCAGGAGCCGGGGCGGATCACCCGTGCAGGCTGTCGAGGGCCTTTCGGAGGCGGGTGGCGCGGGTGGCGGAGGTTCGTGCCTTGAGCAGCGGGAGGATCAGGAGGTAGCGGGCGGTGCGGTCGAGCGCCTCGAAGCGGGCGGCGGCGGACGGGTCGGCGGACAGGGCCTCGGCGAGATCGGGCGGGACGGTGGTGGTGCTCTGCGGGGTGTAGGCGGCGGCCCAGCGGCCGTCGGCGCGGGCCGCCGCGATCTCGGCCTCGCCGGGCGGGCGCATCCGGCCGGCGGCGGTCAGTTCCTCCGCCCGGTCGGCGTTCACCAGGGACCAGGGGCTGCCCCTGCGTCGGCGCGAGTAGCGCTGGAGGAAGCAGTGCTCGTCGAAGGCCTTGCGGTGGCTGTCGATCCAGCCGTAGCAGAGCGCGACGTCCCGGGCCTCGTCGATCGTGACGGCGGTGGCGGTCGATCCCTTCCTGGCGATCTTCAGCCAGGCCCCGCCCTCGTCCCCGTGATGTTCGGCCAGCCACGACTCCCAGGCGGCGGCGTCCTTGAAGTGCAGCACCGGAGGAGGTGTGGAAGGTGGAGGGGGCGTGGGGCCAGGGGTTCTGGGGTCGGTCGGCTTCATCGGTTCGGCGCCTCCGGGTGGCTGCGGGTATTCCCCCTCACCCTGCCACCCTGCCGTGCCCGGTGGAGGACTGCGCCGCCGAGGGCAGGGCGCGGGGCGGACGGGCCCCGCCCCGGCCGGCCGTCAGGCTGAGGGGCGGGGGGAGGGGAGGGAGCCCGCCAGCAGGGGCCACTCGCGGTGGAACGCCGGCAGCGGGAGCCTGCCCTCGATCAGCGGCGTACCGAAGATCTTCAGGTGGGCGAGCAGTGCGCCGTTGAGGTCGATGCCGCCCGACAGGGCCCAGCTGCCCTGCAGTTGCGGGCTGCCGCCGGGGACGTCGACGGCGAGGGAGCCGTCGGCGCGGGCCCGGAGGTACGGGGCGACGGTGGCCTCGACGCCCACGGCGTCGTAGAGGCCGACGCTGACCTCGGCGCCGAGGGCGGCACGGACCTCCGCCTTGCCGCTCAGGCGGAGGCGGACCGGGGAGACCTTGGTGTCGGCGGCGTCGGTGGCGGAGGTCCAGCCCCGGCCGCCGGTGTAGTCGGCGTGCACGGCCCAGGTGCCGGTGGCCTCCTGCTCGGCCTCGACGTGGATCGAACCGTCGGCGCCGACCTCCAGGTAGCAGGTGAGGCCGAGGTTGACGACCACGGGGAGGCCGGCGACGGTCAGGACCGGGCTGGCCTGGAGCTTGGCGAAGGGGATCCGGACGGGCGTCGCGGTGCCGCGGGCGAAGTCGCCCGTGACCTTCCAGTGGGCGCGGGCTCCGAGGTCGAAGCCGATGGAGGCGGTGCGCGGGGTGCCGACGCCGGCGCCGTGGTAGGCGAAGTGGACGGCCGGGTGGAGGGTGAGCGAGCCGGACGCGTCGGCGGTGGCGCCCGCGGGGAGCGGGATGGGCGCCTTGACGTCGACCTCAAGGGTGCCGGAGGCGTCGGCCTTGGTGGTGCCGTTCTCCCGGGCGACGGTCGCCTTGACGTCCTTGACCAGCGGGGTGACCTTGATGGCCTGCGGGTCGACGGCCACCTTGCCGTCCGCCTCGGCGCCGCCGAGCAGTTCGGGGAGGGTGGCCGGCCGGGTGGCGAGGGCGAGGGTGTTGCCGGCGGCCGGGTGCACGGCGGTGACGGCGACCAGCGCGCCCTGCGGGGCGGCGGCGGTCGGCGGGCTGGCTATGAGCTGGCCGGGCCGGACCTCCGGCGTCGCGGCGGGGGCGGCCGAGGGGGCGGCCGAGGGGGCGCCGGACGAGGCAGTGGAGGGGGCCGCCGAGGGGGTGACCGGAGCAGCGGTCGAGGGAGCCGCGGCGGACAGGACGGCGGTCCCGGCGGCCGGGTCGTAGGCGGCGAGCCGCAGGCCGGTGGCCGCCGCCGGGGTGGCGGCGGCGCCGTCGGCGGCCGGCGTGCCGATGGCGACCGTCTGCGCGTCGGACGGGGCGGCCGTCACCGGCAGCGGGCTCGCGGCCGGGGCGGCGGGCGGGACGGACTGCGGGGCGGACGACCCGCCGGACGACCCGCCGGACGGCGCCGCGGACGGCGCGGCCCCCTTGGACTGCGGCGCACCGGACGGCCGGGCGGCAGCGGTGCCCGTCGCGGGAGCGTGCGCGACCGGCGCGGACGGCGCGGCGGTCGCGGCGGCAGTCGCCGCGGCGGGGGCGGCGCCGGCCGCGTCCACGGCGACCGAAACGGCCCGTGGCGCGTCCGACGTGGGCCCGCACGCGGCGACGCCGAGCAGGAGGAGGGAGACGAGGGCAGGCCGGACGGCCGTGCCGAGGGGACTCTTCACCAGGGCTCTTTCAGCGCGGGCGGCGGACAGGTGCGCGCGGCCGCCCGGGGACGAGGGTGGGTGTGGATGGGTGCGGAGAAGCGCGCGGATCGCACGGCCGCGCGGACCGCTCATGTTACTGACGGGAAACAAGCTTGTCGAAGACATGCCGATGGGTGAACGCGCAACCAAATCCCGTCAGAGCCAGTACCTCCAGGGATCGTTGGCGCACGTCCCGGATCGGACCCCCCGCCTTCGACGGGGGTCCGGTCACGCGCAATCCACCGTCCGGCGGGGGTGGCGACCCGCCGGGTGACGGCCCGTCCGGCATTCCCCGGCGGGAATTGTCGGCCGCCGCGCGCGACCGCAGGATGGATCACGACCGACGGGGAACACGGACACGGAGGAGACCTCATGACGACGGCACAGGACATCGCGGACCGCTACACCGCACTCTGGACGGAGCCCGACCCGGCCCGCCGGCGGGCGGCGATCGAGGGACTCTGGGCAGCGGACGGCGTGCACCTGCTCCAGCCGCCGGAGGAGCTCCGCAAGCAGGCGGCCAGGTTGGGCTTCGGCGAGACCGCGCTGGAGGCGCGCGGGCACGACGCGCTGGAGCAGCGGGTGACGCAGGCGTACGAGGAGTTCGTGGCGGGCGGGGAGTACACGTTCCGGGGCACGGGGGAGGCGGTCCGGCTCCGGGACGCCGTCAAGCTGACCTGGGAGATGGTGGCGGTCGCCAGCGGGGAGGTGCTCGGGGGCGGGGTGGATGTGCTCGTCCTGGACGGCAACGGGCTGATCGTGACGGACTACCAGTTCCCGGCCTGAGCCGGACGGCGGGCGCCCGCACTGCGGTCCGGACGCCCGCCGGAACGCCCGCCGGAACGCGCACCGCCGCTCCCGCCGGTACGCGCACCGTAGGCGCGCAGGGCGGCCGAGGTCGGCTCGTCGACCGGCAGGAAGGCCTCCAGTCTCAGCTCGGCGAGCGTGACGTCGACCGCGGTGGCGAAGGTGGTGATCGTCGTCATCAGGTGCAGTTCCCCCTCCGAGGTGCGCAGGTGGAGGGGGACGGCGAAGCCCAGGTGGTCGGCCTGCGGCTCCTCCGACGCCGGTACGTAGCCGAGCAGTTCGGCGTGGAGCTCCCCCAGGTGGGTGGTCCGGTCGAGGATGTGCCGGGCCCAGGTGCCGAAGTTGAGGACCCGCGGGGCCAGGCCGTCCGGGTGGAGGGCCAGCCGGTAGGCGTTGGTCCCGGGGCCGACCAGCTCGGCGGCGGCGCCCTCGGTCAGCAGCCCGAGGGCCTCGTTGGCGGCGACGAAGCCGCCCGAACGGTCCACGACCAGTGCGGGGTACGGGAGATGGCCGTCCAGGATGTGGCCGAGGGCGGCCCGGACGGGCGCCAGCTCGGGACCGTCGAGCGGGTGCTCGGCGTACACGGGGGCGTAACCGGCGGACAGCAGGAGCTCGTTGCGTTCGCGGAGCGGCAGGTCGAGGGACTCCGCGAGTCTGACCACCATGGCGCGCCCCGGCACCGAGCGCCCGGATTCGATGAAGCTGAGGTGGCGCTGGGTGGTCCCGGCGCGGGTGGCGAGTTCGAGCTGGCTGAGGCGGCGTCGGGTGCGGCGCTCGCGCAGGGTCCGGGGGAAGTCCACGGGAGCCATTTGTACACGGGGCCGGGTCACGGCCCGAGCCCGGCCCCGGCCGGGGCCCGGAGGCCGGGGGCTGGGAGCCGGGGCGGGGCCGCCTCGACCGGTACTAACGCCTGATTCGGAGTCAGATGCCTTTCTGGGCCGTCACTGTGCCTTCCTCGATCGCGGCCAGCAGTGCGGCGTGGTCGGCGATGGTCTGGTCGGCGTACTGGACGGCGAAGTCGGCCACCGCCTCCGGGAAGGTGTCGGCGCTGCCCAGGTAGCCGGCGACGGCGAGACGGTCGCCGGAACGGGCGTGGGCGCGGGCCAGGGTCCGACCGCAGAGGTCGGCGTAGGCGCGCAGGTCGGAGGGGGCCATGTCGGCGACGTCGGCGGAACCCTTCATGTCGCGCAGCTGGCGGCCGTAGAAGTGGCGGCCGGCCGGGCCGGTCGTCCAGCCGAGGAAGATGTCGCTGGCGGCCTGCATCAGGTGCTGGCCGGTGACGACGCGGCGGCCGCCGTGGGCGACCGGTGCCTCGGAGAGCGGGCGGCCCTCGGGCGGGCTGTCGGGCAGGTAGTCCTCCAGTACGGACTGCCCGGCCTCCTTGATCTGGAGGAAGAGGGGGTCGCGCTCGTCCCGGCCCTCCAGCAGGAGGATGAAGCAGCGGGTGCCGACACTGCCGACGCCGACCACCTTGCGGGCGACGTCGACCAGTTGGAAGCGGTCGAGCAGGACCCGGCGGTCCTCGGCGAGCGTGGCGCGGTAGTCGCTGTAGATCTTGCCGACCCGGCGCAGCTCGTCGCGCGGCAGCGGTTCGATCAGCGGCGGGTCGCTGATGATGCGGCGCCTGCCGTCCTCGCCCCGCTCGGTGAGCTTGCCGAAGGCCTGCATGCTGGTTCGCCTGCGGGCCTTGTCGAGGCCGGCCTCGACCTGCCGGCGGCGGCGGCCGCCCTTGCGGATCATCGCCGGGAGGTCGGCGGTGTCGATCCGGGCGTACCAGACGTCGAGTTCGCCCATCTCGGCCAGGCGCCGCATGGCGACGGCGTAGCCGTTGGCGGCGGCGAGCGCGGCGCGGTGGACGCGGTCCTCGTCGTGGCCGTTGTCGCGGGCGGCGACGGCGACGCTGGCGGCGAGCCGTTTGACGTCCCACTCGAAGGGGCCGGGATAGGTCTCGTCGAAGTCGTTGACGTCGAAGAGCAGTGCGCGTTCCGGCGAGGCGTACACGCCGAAGTTCAGCAGGTGGGCGTCGCCGCAGAGCTGGACGGTCAGGCCGGTGTCGGGGACGGCGGCGAGGTCTGCGGTCATGACGACGGCGGATCCGCGCAGGAACGCGAACGCGGAGTCGGACATCCGGCCGTAGCGGATCGGGCGGAGGTCGGCGAGCCGGTCCTCGCCCTGCTGTTCCAGGAGGCGGATCGGGTCCGGGCGGTCGGCGGCGGGGATCCAGCGGCCGTGGGCCGAGCGGGAGGCCCGGCTGCGGGCGGCCCGGCCGCGCCGGCGGCGTTCGGCGGGACTGGTCATGCGCGGCTCCTCGCTGGTGCGGCCCGGACCGCTCCCCCGGCCGGGTACCCCCTCCCCCGCGACGCTAGGTCAAGCGTCGCGGGGCGGCACGTCGGGGCGCGGGCAGGGCGCGAGCGGGGCCGCTCACGACACGGGCGGGCACGTGGCGGACCCGTCCACGCTCGGCCGAACGGGTGAACTGGCGAGCGGGCGGGCGGACGGGGGCGCGGAGGAGTGGGGAGGCGGAGAGGCGGAGAGGCGGGTCCGCGGGGGGACGGGTGCGCGGGAGAGCCGGTGGACGGGGCCGCCCGCGCCACCCCGCCCACGACCGCCCGCGCCCCGCTCACTCCACGACGAAGTCCGCCATCATCGCCATGTCCTCGTGCTCCAGGTTGTGGCAGTGCAGCATGTACGTCCCCGGGTAGTCCGTGAACCGCACCAGCACCTCCACCCCCTCCGACGGCCGCAGGTCCACGGTGTCCTTCCAGCCCGCGTCGTACGGCCCCGGGTCGCCGCCGTTGCGGGAGAGCACCTGGAACTGGTCCAGGTGCAGGTGCACGGGGTGGTGGACGTCGCTGAAGAACCTCCAGATCTCGGTGGCCCCGAGCGCCGGGGCGGCCAGCGCCCGGCCCGGCTCGTACGGCCGGTTGTTGATCGTCCAGCCGTCGTTCCGGCTGCGGCGGAAGCCGAAGGTGCGGGTGATGACGGAGGCGTCGGGGTCGAGCCGCTCCAGGGTGCAGAGGCGCTCGGGGACGGTCGCGTCGTCGCTCACCGGCCGGGAGGTGACGTCGAAGCGGAGCACCTCGCCGGTCCGCTCGCCGCCGAAGCGGTTCACCAGGCGGACGGACGTGCCCGGCGGGTAGCGGGAGAAGTCGACCACGACGTCGAACCGTTCGGCGGGGGCGATCTCGACGGCGTCGTGCCGGACCGGCGTCTCCAGCAGGCCGCCGTCCCCGCCGATCTGGACCAGCGCACCGCCGCCGGCGGGCTGCGGGTCGAGTTCGAGCCGGTAGAGCCGGGTGTTGGAGGCGTTGAGCAGGCGCAGCCGGTAGTGGGCGCGGTCCACCTCGGCGCGCGGCCAGGGGGCGCCGTTGACGAGGACGACGTCGCCGAGCACGCCGTTCATGTAGTCGTCGGTGACGCCCGGGACGGTCAGCGCGGGGTCGACGGCGGGGTAGCGGAAGGAGCCGTCGGCGGCGAAGGCGCGGTCGGTGAGCATCAGCGGGAGTTCGCGTTCGCCGCGCGGCAGCGGCAGGGCGTCCTCCTCGTCGTCGCGGATCAGGTGGAAGCCGGCCAGGCCGCGCCAGATGCCGGGGCCGGTGAAGCCCATCCGGTGGTCGTGGTACCAGAGGGTGGCGGCGCGCTGGCGGCCCGGGTAGGCGTAGTTGCGCTCGCCGGTGACGTTCCGGCCCACGAATGCCGTACCGCCGGGGCCGCCGGTCCCGCCCGTGCCGGACATCCCCGCCATGCCCGCCATGCCCGCCATCGCGTGCGCGGCGTGTTCGTCGGAGGAGCCGACCGGGAGCAGCAGGTCGACCGGGTAGCCGTCGCTGTCCGCCGGGGTGTGGCCGCCGTGCAGGTGGACCACCGAGGGCACCGGCAGCTCGTTGCGGTGGCGGACCACCACCTCGCGGCCGGCCCGGGCGACCAGGGTCGGCCCGGGGAAGGTGCCGCCGTACGTCCAGGCCTCGGTCCGCAGGCCGGGCAGGATCTCCAGCCCAGCGACCCGCTGCACGATCTCGTAGTGGTCCGTGGTCCCGTCGGAGCGGACCGGGGCGAGGACCGGCGGCACCGGCAGCGGCACCTGGAACGGCTCCGGGAGTTCGACCTCGCTGGTCAGCAGGCGTCCCGGTCGTGCCTCGGCCAGCAGCCGGGCGGCCGACGGCACGGCGAAGGCCCCCACCGCGCCCGTGCCGAGCACCGCGGCGCCGACACCGAGGAACCGGCGGCGGTTCACTGCGCCACCTCCATCGAACCGCTCGGGCGGGGCAGCCGTCCCGCCGCGTCGCCCCGCGGGTCGGCGGACGCGCCGGCGCGCGCGGGCAGCGGCAGGCGCCAGGCGCCGACCAGGGCGAACAGCAGGGCGCTGACCAGCAGCACGCCCAGGGTCACGTGGAGCCCGACCGCGCGGTCGTAGCCGAACTGCGTCTGGGCGCCGGTCGCGACCGCCAGCAGGGCCGTGCTGCCGAGCGGCCAGAGCGGTCCGCGGGTGCCGCCCGGGCGGCGGCGGCCGGCCAGGAGGACCAGCACGGCCGTCACGAGCTGGACGAGCACCAGGGTGTCCAGGGCCATCGCGGTCAGCTCGTGCGCCTTGAGCGAGTCGTAGTGGCCGTTCAGGAAGCTGGCGGCCAGCACCGTCTGGGCCAGGGCCAGGGCGGCGAGCGCGGTGGCGGTCGCCCTCAGCAGCATCAGGGGCAGGCGGGCCGGCAGGCCCTGCGGCAGACGGGGCGGGTGGGCCGCGGGGGGACTGCTCATCGGTCGGCCTTCTCTCTGCCGGGCGCGCCGGGGCACGGCGGTGGGCGCGCCGGACGTGCCGGACGTGCCGGACCGGCTCGGCTCGGCGCGGCGCGGGGGTGGACGGGACGGCGTCCCCGGGCGTGCGGCACCGGACGGACGCGGCCGTGAGCGTAGCTGATCAGACATCACGATCGGTGTGGATCAAGCGCTTTCCGGCCGTCTACCACCCGATGGCGGCGGTTCGGTGCGCCTTTGTCACCCGAACGGGCGGTGCGCCGGACCCGCGCGCACCGCCCTGTTCACGCCCCCCGTGAGGGTGAGCCCCTTCGTCGGCCCCCGCGGGGGTGGGGCTCCGGTCCACCGGCGACACCCCCGTCGCCCGCCGGCGGACCGAAGCCCCGGTCCCTGTCCCCGGCCTCCTACTGCCGCCCGCCGCCCATCGCCACCGGGCGGGAGCGCAGCAGGGACCGGGCCGGCAGGGCGGTCGCGGCGAGGCAGAGCAGCACCGCCCCGGCGCCCAGCGGCAGCGCCAGCCCCGCCGGGACGTGCGGCGCCGCGTCGGCGATACCCCGGGTGATCGGCACCAGGGTGACCCAGGCGATCGCCCCGCCGACCACCAGGCCGGTCGCCGCGACCAGCAGCGCCTCCCAGCGCATCATGCCGCGCACCTGCCGCCGGGTGGTCCCGGCCAGCCTGAGCAGCGCCACCTCACGGCGCCGGTCCAGCACCGTCATCACCAGGGTGTTCGCGGCGGTGACGGCCGCGAACCCGCCCAGCACGCCCGCCATCACGGTGTTCGCCCAGGCGCCGAGCTCCTGCGCCTTGTCGGCCTGAGCGACGAAGCCGGCCCGGTCGGTGACGAGCAGCCCCGTCCCACCGCCGACCGCCGCCAGCCGCTTCGCCACGGCGGCCCGGTCGGCACCGGGCGCGTCCGCGACCAGCACCTGGCTGTCGTACCCGGCGGTGACGTGCTCGGCGACGGCCGCCCGCGGCAGCAGCGCCTGACCGAAGCCGAGCCCGCGCTCGTAGGTGGCGACCAGCAGCGGCTTCGCCTCCGTGCCGTCCCCGAGCCAGAGCGGGACCCGGTCGCCGACCTTCACGCCGAGGTCGTCGGCCGTGCCCCGGGCGAGCGCGACGGTGTCCGCCGAGCGGCCGAGGTCGGCCAGCGAACCCTGCTGCACCCCGAGGTCGAGCACCCGGGACAGCCGCGCCGGGTCGCCGGCGACGCCCAGCGCGTTGGCGGTGTTCACCGTCTGGCCGGTGCGGTAGAGGACACCGGTGCGCAGCACGCCGACTGCCGCGTCCACCCCGGGCACCCCGGCGGCCTGCTCGGCGGTGCCGGCGGGCAGGCCGGGGCCGGTCGAGGCGAGCACGTGGTCGGCGGTGATGCCGGCGCGCACCTGCTCGCCGGTCTCGTGCCGGATCGTCGTCTGCATGAAGAGCAGGGTGCCGCAGAACGCGGTGACCATGACGATCGGCGTGATCGCGGAAGCCAGCCGGCGGGCGTTGGCACGGGTGTTGTCGGCGGCCAGCGAGCCGGGCGCGCCGCCGGCCCGCAGCGGGGCGCCGAGGACACCGGCCGCGGCCCGGGCCACCCAGGGACCGAGCAGCGCGACGGCCGTCATGAAGCACATCACCACGCCGAGCGCGGTGTTGGCGGCGTCGGAGCCCTTCAGGGCCGAGGCGAGACCGGCCAGCGACACGCCGCCCACCGCGAAGAGCAGCCCCACGACGGTGCGCACCTTGCCCGGACGGGCGGTCTCGACGGCTGCCGCGCCGAGCGCCTGACCGGCCCGCATCCTGGCCGGACCACGGGCGGCGACGAAGCCGGCACCCAGCGCAGCGAGGGTGCAGACGCCGACGGCGGCCAGCATCGGCACCGGTCCGACCGACAGCTCCACCGCCTCCGGGACGGCGCCGCGCTCCACCATCTCGCCGAACCACCAGCGGGCCAGGGCCAGTCCGGGCAGGATGCCGAGGGCGCCCGCGAACGGGGCGACCAGCATCGCCTCGGTGGCGATGGTGCGGCGGATCTGCCGCGGGGTGGCGCCGATGGCGCGCAGCAGTGCGAACTCACGGGCGCGCTGGCCGGTGGCCAGGGCGACGGTGGAGACGACCACGAACACGGCGGTCATGGTGGCGACGCCGCCGAAGGAGCCGCCCAGCCCGGTCAGCATGCTGCGGGCCTCGGTGAGCTCGGGCTGCTCGACGGTGCCGCGCTCGTCTCCGGTCAGCACCTCGGCCGTGCCGCCGACGGCCTGCCGGACCTGCGCGGCGAGCGCCTTGTCGTCCACGCCCTCACGGGCCTGGACGGCGATCGCGTCGACCCGGCCGGGGTGGCCGGAGAGCCGGTCGGCCGTCTGGTCCGCGAACCAGGCGGTGGGGGTCGGTGCGCCGGTCGGGCCGGCCTGCTGCGGGGCGGCGAGGCCGGAGATCCGGTAGCCGCCGGCGCCGCCGGGCGCGGTGAGCGTGACGGTGGCGCCGGGCGCCAGCTTGGCGGCGCGCGCCGTGTCGGCGTCCAGGACGACCTCGCCGGCGGCCGGGGCGCGGCCCTCGACCAGCTTGTCGCCGGGGCCGGCGACACCGAGCGCGGCGAAGCCCCGGCCGGTCAGCGGCGAGCCGGCCAGCGGGCTCCCGGCGGCGCCGTGCAGCGGGAAGGCGGTGTCCGGGCGGGCCGCGGCCACCCCCGGCTGGGCCGCGATCCGGGCCGCCAGCCCCGCGTCCACCCGGGCCCGCTCGGGCACGGCCTGGCTCTCGGTCTCGGTGTCCTCGGCGGACTTGAAGCTGATGGTGACGGTCGGGTCGGCGGCCACCACGACCGGCGTGCCCGCGTACCGGCCGGGCGGCACGGAGGCGGTGAGGCCGGTCTGCAGCAGGGTGCCGCAGGCCATCACGACGGCCGCGCCGAACAGCAGCGCGACGAAGGTGCCGACGAAGGAGGCGGGGCGGAAGCGCACCGAGGCGCGGGCGAGTCCGTTGCTCATGCCGCGACCCCGACCGGGCGCGCGGCCAGCGTGACCATCCGCTCGGCGACCGTCCGCGGGTCCGGCCGGTACAGCTCGTCGGCGAGCGCGCCGTCGGCCAGGAAGAGCACCCGGTCGGCGACCGAGGCGGCCACCGGGTCGTGCGTCACCATCACCACGGTGGCGCCCATCGCGTCCACCGCGTGCCGGAGCAGGCCGAGCACCTCCTGCGCGGTCCGGGTGTCCAGCGCGCCGGTCGGCTCGTCCGCGAAGAGCACGTCCGGGCTGGTGATCAGCGCACGGGCGATCGCCACCCGCTGCTGCTGGCCGCCGGACAGCTGCCCCGGCCGCCGCCCCGCGTGGTCGCCGAGACCGACCTGGGCGAGCAGCTCCCGTGCCCGCGCCCGGTCCTGGCGCTCCCCGGCGAGGCGCTGCGGGAGCAGCACGTTCTGCAGCACGGTCAGCGAGGGCAGCAGGTTGAAGGACTGGAAGACGAAGCCGATCCGGCTGCGGCGCAGCTTGGTGAGCCGGTTCTCGCTCAGCCGGGTGATCTCCTCACCGCCCAGGTGGACCTCGCCGGAGGTCGGGCGGTCCAGGCCGGCCGCGCACTGCAGGAAGGTGCTCTTGCCGGAACCGGACGGGCCCATGACGGCGGTGAAGGTGCCGTGGCCGAGGGCCAGGTCGACTCCGCGCAGGGCGTGCACGGTCTCCCCGCCCCGGCCGTAGCTGCGCCGGACGCCGCGCAGCTCGATCGCGGCGTGGGCGGCGGAGCGCCCGTACGGCTCGGGCTGGGGGCGGGTGCGGCGGGGTGCCATGGTGGGCCTTCCTTCGGGGATCGTCGCTGGTCGTCGACGTGTTCCAGGCTAGGAAGACGGGGCGCGGCGGACCATACAGGCCGCTGGCGGACGGGTGGTGGGGTTATCCCCCCGGTGGCTCCTCCGGGTAGCGCCGGGCCCCCCCTGAACTCCCTGCCCACCCCTCCTTGTTCGACGAAGCAGATGGAGAGCCCGATGAAGAGTACGAAGATGTTCTTCGTGTGTTCGGCGCTCGTCCTGACCCTGGGCGGGTGCTACCTGGTCCGGTCGGACCCGTGCCGCGACCACTACCGGGGCCTGGCGGGTCCGAACGGCTGGAGCGAGGTCGACGACCCCTCGCTCGACGACGCCCTCGGCAGCATCGCGTTCGAGAAGAACGTGGACGCAGGTGGATGGTGGTGACCGTGAGGTTCCTGCCGCCCGGGGGTTCGGCCGTGGACGCGGACTTCACCGTGTCCGCGGGGGCCTTTCCGGACGGGGGCGACCCGTGCGGGAGGCCCGGGTAGCAGGTGGGTCATCCGCCCGGGGCGGACGCCGGGGAATCGGCGGGGACGCGGGGGTCCGGGGCACCGGCGGGGACGGGGGTCCGGCGAGGGTCTGCGGGAGCCTGCGGGGGCCTGCGGGGGTCAGATCTCCTCGGCCTCGATCTGCTCGTAGGCGGTGCGGAGTTCGGCGATGACGGGGTGGGCCGGGTCGAACGTCGTGCCGTCGATCGCCGCCACCGGGCGGACACCGCCGCCCGCGTTGACGGCGACGGCGGCGACGAAGCGGTCGAGCCCGGCCGGTGCGACGGGCTCGCGGCGCTGCGGACCGCCGTACGCACGGGCGAGCAGCGCCTCGGTGACGCCGGGCAGGGCGGCGGCGGCCGGGCGGACCAGCTCGCGGCCGTCGTACAGGGCGAGGTTCCAGGTGGCGCCCTCGGCGACGTGGCCGTCCGGGTCGACGAGCAGTGCGTCGTCGTAGCCGGCCAGTTGGGCCAGCCGGCGCTGGTGGAGCAGTCCGAACAGGCCGACGTGCTTCACCTCGGGCAGCTCCCGCCGGTACACGGTGGTGCGGACCCGCAGCGGACCGGGCGCGGCGGCCGGCGCCGGGCGGGTGGTGACCAGCAACCGGGGTGCGGCGGGTGCGGCCGGGCGCTCCAGGCCGAGCGCCGGGTCGAACACGGTGACCCGGACGATCACCGGCGAACCGTCGGCCGGGAGGACGCGCCGGATCCGGGCGCGGACCGGCTCCCGCTCCAGTGCGGCACCGAAGACCGTGCGGCAGTCGCGGACCAGCCGGTCGAGGTGGAGCGTCAGCCCGCGGGTGCGGCCCGCCTCGGCGCGCAGGGTGGTGAAGTGCCCGTAGTTGAGCAGGCCCAGCGCCGCGAGCTGCGCGGGGTCGGCGGGCGCGCCGTCGATCTCGATCTCTGCCATGGCGCCGAGTCTCCCAGGTCGGCGGGCAGGGACGGGTTCGAGCGGGTGCGCGGGGTGCGGTGGGACGGGGTGAGGTGAGGTGAGGTGAGGAGGGTGAGCGAGGGCGGGGGCGGGGCGGGGGCGGTCCGGGTCAGCCCACCGGCTCGCCGGGCCCTCCGGCCGGGTCGCCGCCCGCCCCCGCCGCCGTGCGGCGGTACGGGGTCGTGACCGGTCGGCCGCCGTCGCGGGCCGACCGCTCGACGTGCTCGATCCGGTACGCGAGGCCCTCCGGCTCGCCCGCGTCCGACCAGCGCCAGGCCTCCGCCCACCACTGCGGGCCGCGGACCAGCGGGCGGCCGGCGAGCGCCAGGTGCAGGGCCAGCGTCGAGCGGGCGTAGTCGCGCACCCAGCCGTCGGCCTGCCGGTAGGCCGCGGTCTCGTCCAGCCGCAGCCAGCGGCCCTCGCGGCCGGCGGTGAGCAGCGGCGTCCAGCCGCCGCGCGGCCCCGGCGCCCCGTCCGCGATCAGCAGGACCAGCCGGTCCTCCTCCTCCCGCACCCGGTAGGGCGGCAGTTGGGGCAGCCGGGCCAGCCCGACGGCGTGCTTCCAGGACACCACCCAGAGGCCGCGGCGCAGGTAGTACCGGACGGCGTGCTGCCAGGTCCAGTGCGCCTCCAGCCGGTAGCCGGGCAGGCCCTCGGCGGTGGCGGCCCGGTAGACCTGGTCGAGCACGGTCGCGGCGAGTCCGCGCCCGCGCGCGGCGGGCCGCAGGTAGAGCGAGGAGACGGCCAACTGGCCGGGTCCCTTCGTCCAGTTGTCGACCGCGACGGTGCCGACGGGGGGCGCCGCGGTGCCGAAGGGGGACGCCGCACCGCCGCCCGGGTCGGCGCCGTCGGCGGCCGCGGCGGTGTCGGACAGCCAGTAGCGGCGGCGGTACAGCTCGCCGTCCGGCCACTCGCGTCCGCTCTCGCCGAGCCGCTGCCGCAGCGCGCGCTCCTCCGCCGGGCCGAGCGTCTCCGGGTCCACCGGCTCGCCCAACTCCCCCTCGGCACGCGACGCGAGGTCCCAGAGCGCGAACCGCCGCCCTTCGTCCTCCCCCACCGCCCGCACCCCGGGCGCCGCCGCCAACCGCGCCTGCGCCCGCTCCACCGCCGCATCCCAGGACCTCACCACGGCGTCCACGATAGCGACCGCCGGGCACGGAACGTAATTCGTTGGACACCGAACGTCAGATCGGATACGAATTCCCTTGTTCGGAGCACCGCTCGCCTGGAGAGGAGCAGCACATGCGCGATTCCGCCGTCCGACCGGCGCGCGGTCCGCCCGCCGCCGCGCCCGGGCCGGTGGTAGGGGAAACCCGACCAGAGGACTCGACCTGGCCGTCATGACCTCGCTGACCTGCGCCGCTGCAATGAAGTGGTGCTGATTCACCGCGTCCGTCCGGACCTCCCGCGCTCCGCCGAGCACCCCGATCACCGCGTTCACCGCAACTCCCCTGGTGCCCCCGGCGTCGGTGGTCGCCCGGGCGTCGGCGGTCGCCCCGGCGTCGGTGGTCGCCCGGGCCTCCGCAGACGCCGCCCTCCCGGCGGGCGACGGGTGCTGTGGTGCGTCGGGTGGCTGGTGGCCGCGGGGTGGGCGGGAGTGTTCCCGCTCGTCTCCGGGCTGGGACCGCACCGGAGTTGGGGGCTGTGCGCCGCAGCGGGCTACCTGGCGGCGGCGGTCGCCGTGCTGGTGCTGCCCCGGCGGTGGGCGCCCCGGTACTCGGTGGCCGTCGCGCTCGCGGGTGCGGTGGCCGCGCCGCTGCTCCTCCTGCTCGCGACCGGACAGGGACAGAGCGAGGTCGCCGTCATCGAACGGTCGGGTGAACTGCTGCTCCGGCACGGCACGCCGTACCTGGCCGAGCCGCGCACCGTCGCCGAGTACACGCCCTACCTGCCCGGCATGGCGCTGTTCGGGCTGCCCCGCGCGCTGCTCGGGTCGGACGGCTGGCAGGCGAGGGTGCTCGGCGACGCCAGACTCTGGTGTGCCGCCGCGTTCCTCGGCTGCCTGGCGGTGGCCGCACGCCCATGGCGCGGGCGTGGGCTCGGGCATGGGCTCGAACGTGAGCGTGCGCGTGGGCTTCGGCGTCCGCGCGGCGCAGCGGGGGCCGCTGCCGTGCCCGCCGCCGCTCAGGGCGCCGGGTGGTTCGGCGAGAACGTCGGCACGTCGGCCGCCGCGCTGATCGCCTCGCCGCTGGTCGCGCTGCCGCTCTGCGTCAGTGGGGTCGACCTTCCGCTGACCGGCCTCTGCTGCCTGGCGCTCGCCCTGGCCGGCCGCGCCCGTCCGCTCGGCGCCGGGGCGGCCCTCGCCCTGGCCTGCGCGCTCAAGTGGACGGCCTGGCCGGCGGTCGCGGTGACCGCCGCCCTGCTCGCCGCGACCACCGGGCGGCGGGCGGCGGTGCGCGCCACGGCCACCGCCGCCGTCGGCGCGGCCGTGCTCGTCCTGCCCTGCGCGCTGCGCTCGCCCGGACCACTCGTACAGCAGGTGTTCGCCTTCCCCACCGGGCGCGGCGAACTGCCCACCCCGGCGAGCAGCCCGCTGCCCGGCCGGCTGCTCGCGGACCTCGGCCCGGCCGGCTGGTACGCCGCCGTCGCCCTGCTGCTGCTCGCCGGAACCGCCCTCGCCGCCTCCCTCGTGCTCCGCCCGCCCCGGGACGCCGTCGGCGCCGCCGAGCGGCTCGCGCTCGGGCTCGCGCTGGCCTTCCTGCTGGCGCCCGCCGGACGGTACGGCTACCTCGCGCTGCCCGCCCTGCTCGTCCTCCTCGCCCGGCTCGGCGAGAGCACCCGTCCGCGAACCGCGCGCCCACGCGCCCACGCCGCCGTCACCTCCGGCACCGCCTCCCTGGCCGCGTCCTTCCTGCCCAAGCCCACACCAAGGCCCACGCCCGGGCCGACACCGACGTGGGCGGACAGCGGCGGACGGCCCGCGCCCCGCCGCCGTACCGCGCCCGCGCCCGCGTCCGCCCGGGCCCCGGCCCAGGCCCAGGCCCGAACCGCCGTCACGGTCCGCGCCACCGCCACTGCCTCCGTCTCCACCGCCGCCACCACCGCCCGCCACCGAACCGAGGTCGCACCCACCCCATGAGCAGCACACTCATCGTCACCAACGACTTCCCGCCCCGGCAGGGCGGCATCGAGACCTTCGTCCACGCCATGGCCACCCGGCTGCCCGACGGCGACGTCGTCGTCTACACCTCGAACGAACCGGGGGCCGCCCGTCACGATGCCGCGCTCCCCTTCCCGGTGATCCGCGACCGGTCGCGGATGCTGCTCCCCACCGGCCGCGTCACCCGCCGGGCCGCCGAGATAGCCCGGGCGTACGGCTGCGACCGGGTCTGGTTCGGCGCCGCCGCACCGCTCGCCGCGATGACGCCCGGGCTCCGCCGCCGGGCCCCCGGGATCCGGCGGACCGTCGCCACCACGCACGGCCACGAGATCTGGTGGGCGCGCACCCCGGGCGCCCGGCGGCTGCTGCGGCGGATCGGCGACAGCGTCGACGTCGTCACCTACCTCGGCCCGTACACCCGCGACCGGATCGCCCCCGCCCTCGGGCCCGCCGCCCGGCTGGAACGGCTGGTGCCCGGTGTCGACTCCGAGCTGTTCCGGCCTCGGCAGGACCACGCCCGGCCGGCCGACGGCGGCCCCGGCGCGCCGGTGGTCCTCTGCGTGGCCCGGCTGGTCCCCCGCAAGGGCCAGGACGCCCTGATCCGCGCGCTCCCGCTGATCCGGCGGGCCGTCCCCGGCACCGTGCTCGTGCTGGTCGGCCGGGGCCCGGACGAACGGCGGCTGCGCGAGCTCGCGCTCCGGCACACCGAGCCCGGTTCGGTCGTGTTCGTCGGCGGCCGGGAGCACGCGCAGACGCCCGCCGCCTACGCGGCGGCCGACGTCTTCGCGATGCCCTGCCGCACCCGGCGGGCGGGCCTGGAGGCGGAGGGCCTCGGCATCGTCTTCCTGGAGGCCGCGGCCGCCGGCCTGCCCGTCGTCGCCGGCCGCTCGGGCGGCGCACCGGACGCCGTCCTCGACGGCGTCAGCGGCACCGTCGTCGACGGCCGGGACGATGCCGCTGTCGCCGAGGCCATCGTCCGCATACTCCGCGCGCCCGCCGCCGAGCGGGCACGCATGGGCGAGGCCGGCCGCCGTTGGGTCCGCGAGCAGTGGTCCTGGGAGGCCACCGCCCACCGCCTTGCCGCCCTCCTCACTCCCGACGGCTCCGGTGGCCCTGACGGCCCCGACGACCGCGTAGACCCCGTCGGCCGCGACGCCGCAGGCCGTCCCGGCACAGCAGGCGCAGCAGGCACAGCAGGCGCACCGGACGTCCCAGGGCCGGCGGCGTTCGCCGACGGGGCGCGACGGGCGTGGGAGTGACGGGCCGTCCGTCCGGACGGGCCTCCCGGGCGCAGAGCCGGTCGCGCCCCGCGCACCCCTCCGGGAGGACCGGCGGTTCCACCCCGCGCGGGGACGGCGCATCCGTCCGGTCCCGGGCGTTGCCGACGCGCTGCCGGCAGGTGAGGCTCCGCAGCCCCGCGGCCGCTGCGCCGCCCCGACGTACCCCGTGCCGACCCGAACCGTAGCGACCCGGCCCCTCCCGACCCTTCCGGGAATCCCCGTTGATTTCCTTTTAATTGTCGACCGGAAAAGCTTTTATACCTTGCTACCGTGGGAATTCACACCGGTCGAACCGAGGAGAACACCGATGTTCACGGTCGAGGAAATACCGGAATTCCGGATCGCCTACCTGCGGCACACCGGCCCGTACGGGCCCGGGAACGGCGCCCGGATGGAAAGGCTCAAGGAATGGGCCGCCGCGGCCGGCCTGCTCAATGCGGACTCGGTCGTCCTGGGGATCGCCCGGGACGACCCCGCGCGGACGGAGCCTCAGAACTGCCGGTACGACGCCTGCCTCGTCCTGCCGCAGGAGGTCGGTATCCGTCACGCCGAGGTCCGGGAGGGCCGGGTCGCCGGCGGCCGCCACGCAGTCCTCACCGTCGCGCACACGGCCGAGGGGCTGTCGAGCGCGTGGGCCGGTCTCTTCCCCTCGCTGACGCACGCGGGTTTCGAACTCGACACCACCCGGCCGGTCCTTGAGCGGTACCGCCCGCACATGCTCAGGGACCACCTGTGCGAGATATGCGTTCCCGTGCACCGGGACCGCGTTCGAAAGCCGGGCGAGGGCGGAGACGGTACGCCGGAAAGCAGTTGACCCGTGGTGCAGGATGAGACCGTGATATCCGAGGAACGCGCCGTCGAACTCGTCGAGTCCTACTTGGCCGCGGAACGGCTGACGTGGCGGTGGCAGGGGCCGGCGCCTGAGCTCGCCGCCTCCTTTGTGGAGGAGCACGCGGTCGGCTGGCTCGTCTTCTGGAACACGGCGGAGTACGCCCGCACCCGCGAGGTGCGCGAGGGATCCGGCTCCATGGTCGCCGGCCACTGCCTGGTGGACCGGTACGACGGGAGCATCCACTACGTCCCCGACGCCTGGTGGTCGGAGGAGGGCTGGGAGGAGCACTACCTCCTGCAGACCAAGGGCATCAGACCGCCCGACCAGCTGGCCTCCGCTGTTCGCACGCTCGTGCGGTCCGCCGGCGTCGTGGCGGCGATGAGCCACCTCCGCAAGCAGGCGCCGCGGCTGAGCCTGCAGCAGGCGAAGGCCTACGTCACGGCGGTCCGCGACGGCGCCGAACCACCGGAGGAACTGGCGAGCCTCACCCGGAAGGAGCCGGAATGGCCGCTCCTGCCCATCGAGACGCTGGCCGGTCCGATCCGGTAGGGGTCCGATCGGGCCCCTTCCGGTGGGCCCGCCCGCCCCGAATCCGCGTTTCCGGGGCGGGCGGGCCCACCGGTGTCCGCACCCGGTGTCCGGTCCGGGGCCCGGGCCTGTGTCCGGGTCCGGCCACGCGTGGGCCGCGTCCGGTCCGGGGTTCACGGACGGGCCGCCGCGCTCAGCGGGCGGCGGCCTCCAGCAGGACGCGGGCCAGCTCGCGGGGCTGGGAGAACATCGGCCAGTGGCCGGTCTGCAGCTCGGCCGCGTGCCAGCTGGGGCCCGCGAGGAGGGCGGCCACCGGGGCGGGCGGCTCGGGGCTGTCGAGCAGGCAGGTGAGGTACGTGGCCGGGAGCCCGCCGAGCGGGCGGGCGAGGGCGGCGGGCTCGGTGAGACTGCCGCCGGGGTGCGGGGTGGCGCCGGCCACGATGCGGGCGATCTGCTCGTCGGTCAGCCCCTGGCCCGCGAAGTCGGCCGCGGCGAGCGGGGGCCAGAAGCCCTCGTTGGCGGCGATCGCCTCCGCCACCGCCTTGCCCCACGGCCCGGCGGCGACGAAGGCCTCGCCGTCGACCGGGATGTTGGAGTCGACGAACACCACGTGCGCCAGCCGGTCGCCGATCCGCTCGGCGGCCTGGCCCACGGGGATGCCCGAGTAGCTGTGGCCGACGAGGACCACGTCACGGAGGTCCCGGCGCTCGACCAGGTCGACGACGTCCTGGACGTGGGCCTGCTGTCCGGCGGGCTCGCCGCGCCGCTCGGCGAGGCCGGAGAGGGTCAGCGGATGGGTGCCGTGCCCGGCCGCCCGCAGGTCGGGGACCACGTCGTCCCATGCCCACGCGCCGAGCCACGCACCTGCCACCAGTACGAATTCCGTCATGGCGGCACCGTAGCCCCCGGGTACGACAACCGGAACGGGCCGCGGGCGGGCATGCGGACGGACGGACGGGCATACGGACGGGCGGACGGACGGGCCGCGGGCGGGCATGCGGACGGACGGGCGGGCATACGGACGGGCGGACGGACGGGCCGCGGGCGGGCATGCGGACGGACGGGCGGGCATACGGACGGGCGGACGGACGGTCCGCCGACCCGTACGCCGCCGCGCCCGGTGGCTACTCGCCGCGCAGATCGGCGAGGTGGGCGAGGACGGCGAGCACGCGGCGGTTGCCCTCGGCCGGATCGAGGTCCAGCTTCATGAAGATGTTCCCGCAGTGCTTGACCACCGACGCCTCGGTGATGCTGAGCCGGGCCCCGACCGCCTGGTTGTTCAGCCCCTCGGCCATCAGCCCCAGCACCTCGCGCTCGCGCGGGGTGAGCCGGGCGAGCGGGCGGTCGGCGGACTGCCCGCGGAGCAGGACGCGGACCACCTCCGGGTCGATCACGGTCTCGCCGCCGGCCA
This sequence comes from Kitasatospora sp. NPDC042419, assembly GCF_056437345.1. Classification (NCBI taxonomy): domain Bacteria; kingdom Bacillati; phylum Actinomycetota; class Actinomycetes; order Kitasatosporales; family Streptomycetaceae; genus Kitasatospora; species Kitasatospora sp. NPDC042419. The sequence continues at coordinate 164,415 of NZ_JBWKAW010000017.1, read as the reverse complement.
CCCGGCGCAGCGCGTCCAGGAAGTCGCCGACGTCGCCGACCCGGTCCTTGAGCAGGTAGCCGAGTCCGGCCTGCTGCGCACTCGCGGCGCCGAGCAGCCGGGTGGCGTACGGGGTCGCCACGTACTGCGAGAGGACCAGGACGGGCAGACCTGCGTGGCGCTCGCGGAGTTCGAGGGCGGCGCGCAGGCCCTCGTCCTGGAAGTCGGGCGGCATCCGGACGTCGGTGACGACGGCGTCCGGCCGTTCGGCGTCCACGGCGGCGGCGAGCGCGGCCGCGTCCCCGACGGCGGCGACCACCCGGTGGCCGCCCCGGGTGAGCAGTTCGACCAGGCCGGCCCGGAGCAGCACGGCGTCCTCGGCGATGACTAGCCGGAGCACGGCACCTCCAGCCGGAGCCGGGTCGGCCCGCCGGTCGGACTGGTCACCATGAGTCGTCCTCTCAGGATCGCCACCCGGTCGGCCAGTCCCTGCAGTCCGGCTCCGGCGGCCGGGTCGGCCCCGCCGCAGCCGTCGTCGGTCACCTGGATCACCAGCCGGCCGTCGGCCACCCGTCCGTGGACGGTGACGGCGGTGGCACCGCTGTGCTTGGCCGCGTTGGTGAGCGCCTCGGTGACCGTGAAGTAGGCGGTGCTCTCGACCGGGCCGGGCAGTCGGCCGGGCAGGTCGAGGTCGACCTCGACGGGGACCGGGTGGCGCAGCGCGACCTCCGCGACGGCGGCGGGCAGTCCGTGGTCGGTGAGCACCTGGGGGTGGATGCCGCGGACCAGGTCGCGCAGCTGTTCCAGCGCCTTCCGGGCCTCGGCCCGGGCACGGTCGACGAGCACGGCGGCCGGATCCTGCGCGGGCGGATCCTGCGCGGGCCGGAGCTGCGCGGCCGGATCCCGCGCGGGCGGGTGGGCCGCGGGGCCCGGCGACCGGGGGCGCTCGCGCAGTTCGTGGGCGGCGAGGCCGAGCGTCATGGTCAGGGCGACGAGCTGCTGTTGGGCGCCGTCGTGCAGGTCGCGTTCGATGCGGCGGCGCTCGGCCTCGAAGGCGTCGGCCAGCCGGGCCCGCGAGCGGGTGAGTTCGAGCACCTGCCGGCCGAGGTCCTCCTCGCGCGGGCCGAGCAGCAGCCGGGCCAGCCGGACGTGGGCCGTGGTCAGCAGGGCGCCCGCGTAGGCGCCGAGCAGCAGGCCGGCGAAGCCGACGGCGGTCGCCGGGAGCGCGTGGAGCGGCCCGGGGACGGCGTGGCCGGGGATCAGCATCACGGTCTCGGGAGCGAGCGCCCAGACCACGACCGGGCTGACGACCAGCGCCGCGGAGAACACCAGCAGGGCGGTGAGGCCGAGCCCGGCGGCGGTGAGCGCGGGGCCGACCAGCGCGGTGTGGGCGAGCGCTCGCCAGGTCGCGCGCTCGCGCAGCCGGGTCCGAAGCCGGGCGCGGCGCCCGGCCCCGGGCAGCGCGCGGTGCGGGTCCGGTACGGGACGGGGTTCGACCAGCCGGAGCCGGCGGCGTTCGAGGGCCCCGGCGGGCAGGCCCGCGAGGGCGGCGGCGAGCAGCAGCGGCAGGCCGACGCCGACCACGGAGAGGGCGACGCCGAGCAGGGTGAGGACGACGAGGAGGACCGTCATCAGCAGGCCGAGCACGGCGCCGCCGACCAGGTAGGCCCAGCAGCGCGGCGTGTGACGGGTGAACGGGAAGCGGAGCGGGTCGGCGCGCAGCGCGGCCCAGACGGCGACGGGCGGCGACTCGTGACCGTCGGCCGGGGGCTCGACGAGCCCGGGCGCGGGCGCGGGCGCGGAGGAGCCTTGCTCGGTGTTCCGGCGGGGGGAGGCCTCCGACGAGGAGACGGCCACTGAGGAGACGTCCGACGCAGAGGCGTCCGGCCCGGCGGCGTCCGGGTGCCCGCCGTGGAGAGCCGTACCCGTACGGCCGCTCTCGTCTGCCCGCCCCTTGCCCATCAAGCCACCCTAACCGACCGGCTGACGTGCCTTCCGGCCGCTCCGGCCGCTCCGACGGCCCCGACGGAACCGGCCGCCCTGAGCCGCCTCGGCACCGGCACCCGCCCCGGCACCCGCCCCGACACCGGCACCGACTCCGCCCCCGGCGGGCGGCTGCCGGGTGAGGGCGACCGCGCCGACCACCGCGAGGCCGCCGAGCAGGGCGTTCCAGCCCACCGGTTCCGCGAGCAGCAGGGCGCCGAACGCGGTCGACCAGAGCGGCGTGACGTAGGTGACGGCGGCGGCGACCGCGGTCCCCGCACTGCGGACCAGGTCGAGGTTGAGGATGTAGGCCACGCCGGTGCCGAGGGCGCCGAGGACCAGCAGTGCGGCGGCCGGTCCGGTGCCGGGCCAGTGCGGGGCGCCGGCGGCGAGCGGTGCGGCCACGGCGAGTTCGGCCGCGCCGCAGGTGATCTGCACGGCGGCGAGGGCGGTCGCCGAATGCGGCCGGCCGGCGAGGTGGCGGCGCAGGTAGGCGAAGCCGGCGCCGTAGCAGCAGGCGGCGGCCAGGCAGGCGAGGCCGCCGACCGCTTCTCCGGAGGAGGTGCCGATCCCGCGCCAGACGCCGAGGACGGTCAGCACCCCGGCGAAGCCGAGCCCGAGTCCGGCGAGCCGGCGTGGACCGGGACGGCGCTCCTCGGCGACGGTGGCGACCGCGAAGAGCAGGGCGAACAGCGGGGTGGTGGCGTTCAGCACCCCGGCCAGCACCGAACTGACCCGCGTCTCGCCGTAGGAGAAGAGGACGAACGGTGCCGCGTTCAGCAGCACGGCCACCACGGCGGAGTGGCCCCAGATGGCGGGCGAGCGCGGGGCGGCCTCCCGGCGGACGGCGCGGATCGCCCAGAGTGCGGCCGCACCGAGGAGGCACCGCCAGCAGGCCACCCAGACCGGGGGCACCCCCGCGTCGACGGCGACCTTGATCAGCGCGAAGCTCGCACCCCAGATCGCCGACAGTGCCACGAACCCCGGCCACCAGTGCCGCCGCATCCGGACCACCCGCCCTTCCTCGTTCCCTCGTTCCGGGCGGCGGACCCCCCCGCGGGGGCTCCCCGCAGAGCGCCCCCCACGAGGCGCCCCCGCAGGCCGAACGACCGCGTGGACAGAGGGTGGCGCGTCGACGGATCATGAGTCCAACAAGTGGTGGTGCACAACGGATGAGGAAGTCTCATGGCGACGGAGGTGAACCTCGCCCAGCTCAGGGCGCTGGTCGCGGTGGCCGACGCGGGCGGTTTCGGGGCGGCGGCGGCCGAGTTGGGCGTCAGCCAGTCCGCGGTCTCGCACGCGGTGGCGGCCCTGGAGCGCGTCCTGGGCGCGCCCGTCCTGCACCGGGGTGCACCGGCGCGTCCGACCCCGCTGGGCGAGCGGATCCTGCCGCACGCCCGGACGGCGGTCGCCTCCGCGGCGGCCGTCCACGCGATCGCCACCCACCACTCGGGCGGGCTCACCGGAACGGTCCGGCTGGCCGCGCCCACCACCGTCTGCCAGGGTCTGCTCCCCGGCCTGCTGCGCGACTGGCGGGCCGCGCACCCGCGGCTGACCGTGCGGGTCTTCGAGGGTGAGGACGACGAGCTGGCCGTCTGGCTGGAGGCCGGCACCGTGGACGCGGCGGTCCTGGTCGACGCGGCGACGGTGCCGCCTGGAGCGGTCGCGCTCGGGACGGACGCCATGCACGCGCTGCTCCGCCGCGACCACCCGCTCGCGGGCGAGGCGGCCGTCGGCGTCGCCGAACTGGAGGACGACAACTTCCTGCTGTCCGAGGGAGGTTGCGAGCGACAGATCCGAAAGGCCTACCGCCGGGCGGGCATCCGGTTCACGCCCCGGCACCGGATCCGGGACCTCAACACGCTGATCGGCATGGTGCACGCGGGCGTGGGCGTCTCGGTGATGCCGGCACTGGCGCAGCCGATGCTGCCGGCGGAGTGCGTGCTCGTCCCGATCCGGCCCGCCGTGCACCGGACGCTCACGCTGACCGGCCCGGCCGGGCGGCCGTGGTCACCGGCCGTCACCGGCCTGCTGGCCGCCGTCCGCACCGACCGGGATGGCGACCGGACCGCTCGGCCACCGCACCCGGCCACCGCTTGAGCCCGACGGGCCACCGCACCTGCGGGGAAGCCGCGTTGGGCGCCCGGCCCACACTGCTCCGACCTGTCCGGTCGGGCCCTGCCCCGACCGGCACCGGCCGAACGGGACACCCTCGGCTCGGGCTCGGGCTCAGCCTCGGGCTCAGGCGGCCGCGCGCCGTAGGTGCAGGTGCCCGTCGAGCGGGTAGGACGGAGGAGCCGATGGCAGGATCCGGTCGAACCGGTAGCCGCCCTTCTCGGCGACCCGGCAGGATGCCAGGTTGTCGACCTGGTGGAGGAGTTCGAGGCACTCCAGGCCGTCGGCCCGGAAGGCGTCGAAGGACCAGGCGGTGAGCGCCTCCAGGGCCCGCGGGGCGACGCCCCGACCGCGCGCCCGGGCGGCCGTCCAGTAGCCCACCTCGGCGGAGGACTTGCCGGGTGCGACGCCCTTGAGCACCACGTTGCCCACCAACCGCGGAGGTGCCGCCTCAAGGACCGAGTCGGAGGCACCGCCGGGAACCGCCGCGCCGAGGGCCGCGCCGAGGGCCGTTTCGAGGGCCGTTTCGAGGACGGCGAAGCCGAACCGGTCGCCTGCCGCCCAGCCCCGCTCCTGGGCGCGCACCCACCGCAACCCGTCCTCCTCGTTCTCCACCCGGGAGTCCGTCCAGTGCCGCAGATCGGGATCCCGGTACACCTCGACCAGTGCGGCCACGTCGTCCGCGCACCAGGGGCGCAGGACGAGAGCGGGAGCGGTCGGTGTCGCGGCGGCCTTGAGCGTGACGGGAGCGTTCATTTCCGGATCATATGCAGCAACGCCCCGGACCGGCACCGGCGGTGGCCGCCCGCCGGATCGCACGCGGACGAGCGTCCGGACCCGTTGACGGCCACATCCGAGAGGTCTATACCAGTGAAGGCCCTGCCGCGACCGACGACCCGGTCCCGTCGCGGGCGAATCCGGCCCGGCGCTCCGCCCCCAACCACCGGCGCGGGCGGGCCTTCCTCCGCCGTTTCCTGAGAGGTCTCCATGGAACGCGCACTTCCCCCACAGCCACGACGCGTCAGAAGACCGCTGCCGTTCGGCCGCCAGCGGGCCGCCCTCGCGGTGGCCGGGGTGCTCGGCCTGGTCGCCGGCGGGCTCGTGGCGGTCGCCGCGAACGCGACGACCACGGCCGTCGCACCGGCCGCCGGCGGCATCGGCAGCAACTGGTACGCCTCCGCGCCGTACCTGATGCCCGAGGACAACAGCCCGCCCGATGTCGCCACGGTGATGGACGCCACCGGCCAGAAGGCCTTCCAACTCGCGTTCATCCTCGACAAGGGCGGCTGCAGCCCCGCCTGGGGCGGGACGTCGTCGATCGACACCGACACCGTCATGCCCGCGGTGATCCGGACCGTCCGGGACAAGGGCGGCGACGTCTCGGTCTCGGTCGGCGGGTACGGCGGCACCAAGCTCGGGCAGACCTGCGGGACTCCCGAGGCGACCGCGGCCGGGTACCAGAAGGTCGTCACCAAGTACCAGTTGAAGGCCATCGACTTCGACCTGGAGGAGCCGGAGTACGAGAACGCCGCCGCGATCCGCAACGAGATCGGCGCGGCCCGCATCCTCCAGCGCGACAACCCGGGGCTGTACATCTCGATCACCACCGCCGGCACCACCGCGGGCGGCACCGGCTGGTTCGGGCAGCAGATGCTCAACGAGGCCAAGGCGCAGGGGTTCACGCCCGACAACTACTCGATCATGCCCTTCGACGGCGGCTTCAACGGCGCGGCGGCCCAGACCGACGCGCTGGTGAAGTTCAACCAGATCCTGCGGAACACCTTCGGCTGGTCGGAGGCGGAGGCGTACGCGCACGAGGGCGTCTCGCTGATGAACGGCCGCACCGACGTCGCCGAGTACTTCCGGCAGGCGGACTTCCAGGCGGTGCTGGACTTCGCGCTCGCGCACAAGCTGGCCCGGTACACCTACTGGTCGGTCAACCGGGACCGGCAGTGCCCCGGGACGGTCGACCCGGGGCTGTCCGGGTCCTGCTCCAGCGTGGTCCAGAACGACTGGGACTTCACGAAGTTCACCGTGCGGTTCGCCGGCGCCACGCCGCCGACCACACCCACCACGCCGCCCACCACGCCGCCGAACAGCCCGGGCGTCTGCACCGACCCGCCGTGGAACGCCGGTACGACGTTCACCGGCGGCAACAAGGTCTCGTACAACGGCCACAAGTACCACGCCAAGTGGTGGACGCTGAACGAGAACCCGTCCGCGAGCGGCCAGTGGGGTGTCTGGTCGGACGACGGCCCCTGCTGACGTCCGCTCCGTCATTCCCGGCACGGCAGAGCAGGGTACGGCGGGGCACGACGCGGCAGAGCACAGCAGAGCACGGCACGACGCGGCGCACGGTCCGCCCGGTGACGGGTCGGCCGTGCGCCGCGCCGCTCCGGAGCCGCGCCGCTCCGGAGCGGACCGTCACTCCGCCAGTCGCTCCCGGAGCCCCGCGAGGACGGACGCCGCCTCGTCGAGGCCGTGCCGCCGGCAGCGGTCGACGGCGTCGGCGAGCCGGGCCCGGGCCGCACCGGTGCGCCCGAGGTCGGTGCCCTCGATCAGGGCGGCCAGCCGGACGGCCTCGGCACGCGGGGTCTCGGCCTCCTCGCCGCCCTCCTCGTACCCGGTGATCGCCGCCTCCGCGACGGCGAGCGCCTCCTCGTAGCGGCCGGCCACCGCGTAGACCCGGGCCCGCTCGTAGTCGCCGGCGGCGCGCGGGTACCAGGTCTCCTGCTCCGGGTCCTCTCGTTCGACCCGCTCGCGGACGGAGTCCGCCTCGGCCAGCCGGGCGAGGGCCGCGTCCACGCCGTCCGAGCCCCGGGTCTGCACGGAAAGCCGGGCGAACTGCCGCAGCATGGCGGACACCTGGGCCGGCTGGGGCCACTGCTCGTGCGCGGCGAGGGCGCGCTCGCGGGCGGCGTCCGCGGCCTCCCAGCGGTCGGCGTGGGCGAGCGCGAGGGCGGCCTCGGCGGCCACCATGGTGCGCAGGTGGAGGTCCTCCTCCCAGCCGTCGAGGACGGCGGCCAGTCGCAGGTACTCCTCGGCGGCGTCCCGGTACTCGTCCAGCGCGTACAGGCCTCGGGCGAGGTCCAGCCGGGCCTGGGCGAGCAGCCGCTCGTCCAGCGCGTCGGCGGAACGGTCGAGCAGCACCGACTCCAGGACGGCGACCGCGTCGGCCGTCCGGTCGGCGCCGGTCAGCTGGTCGGCGAGCTGGAGCCGGACCTGGGCCGCTTCCTGGGCGGCGGACGGGCCCTCGCGGTCGAACCGGGCGGCGGCCTCGGAGAGCGCCCGGACGGCGGCGCCGGTGTCGCCGAGGTGGGCGCTCGCGTGGCCGGCCATCAGGTACGTCGCCGCGAACGGGTAGGACTCGTCGGCCCAGCGGGCGGCCGCCGCGAGGGACCGGTGGAGCACCTCGACGGCCTCGGCCGGCTCGCCGTCCTGCAGCAGCACCTGGCCGAGCAGCCCGTACGGCCGCGGGGTGTGCCATGGCTGCCCGGCCTCCTCCAACTCGGCGATGACGGATCGGAGTTCACCGGCGGCTTCGGCGAGCAGGCCCTTGCGCGCGGCGACGTCGGCGGCGTACTGGCGGGCGACGGCCAGGCGGCGGACCGAGCCCCGGGCGGCGCTCGCCTCCCGGTAGGCGGTGACGGCGGCGTCGAAGCGCTCGGCCGTCGCGGCGGGCGCCTCGGGCAGGGCCCGGACCAGGGCCTGGTGGGCGGCGAAGGCCCGGCACTGGAGGACGACCAGGTAGTCGTCGTCCTCGATGGCCGGGCCGCCGGGGGCGGCGAGCAGCTCCCCGGCCCGGGCGAGCGCGGCGTCGAGGGCCGGCCAGTCGGGCGCAGCACCGGCGGCTGCGGCCGCAGCGGCCGCGCCGTCCGCGCCGTCCGGGTATGCCCCGGTCCGGTCCGCCCCCTCGCCATCGCCCTCGCCGGCGCCTTCGCCCTCGTCCGCAGCCCTGGCCGCGCCCTCATCGGCGTCGGCGTCCGCGCCCTCATCACCGTCCGCGTCCGCGTCGGCGTCCGTGTCGGCGGCGAGTTCGGCGACCAGCGCGCGGGTGCGCACCGCGAGGGCGCGGCCGACGAGGCCCTCCTCCTCGAAGAGCTCGCCGGCGGCCAGCAGCCCGGCGGCGCCCGCCGCCCACTCCTCCCGGTCGAGCGCGTCGTGCGCCCGCCGTTCGGCGAGCTCGGCACGCAGCCTCCCGGCCGTGCCGGCCCCGGTGCCCTCGGTGTGCGTGTGGCCGTCGGCGGAGAACCGCTCGTCGACGCGGCGCCAGAGCCGGTCGGCGTCCGGGTGGCCGATCAGCTGCAGTTCACGCGCGCGGGCCACCAGGGCCGCGAAGTCCTCCGGCTCCGCCTCGGTCTCCCGGGCGGGCACCGCGGGGAGGGCCGGGGCGGCGGCCAGCTCGGGCGCGGCGGCGGCGCGCACGCCCAGGGCGAGCGGCTCCGCGAGCAGCGGCCGGCGCTCCAGACGGGTGCGGCGGCGGTCGCCGACCGCGTCGGTGCCGTTGCGGGCGTCGAAGCGGGCGGCCAGCGCGTCGCCCTCGGCCCGCAGGTGGGCGAGGAGCGAGTCGACCGTCCAGCTCGCACCGGGCGGACCGCTGACGGCGAGGCCGCCGTGGCCGGCCCGGGCAAGGCCCGCGATCAGGACCTCGACGGCGGTGAGGAAGTCGAGCCGGGCGCCCGGGTCGCCGGTGACGCCGAACAGGTCGCGGTTCTCGGCGAGGATCTCCAGGCCGCGCGGCTCGTTGCCGGAGAGCGCGCAGAACTCCAGGTGCAGGCCGACGGCGCGGGCCATGCCGGTCTTGCCGCGGGCGAAGCGGTAGCCGACCAGGTGGCTGGAGCGGGCGTCGTCCAGCCGGCCCTGGCGCAGCAGCGGCAGCAGCGCGTGGGCGTGGCTGGTCCAGGGCTCCTCGGCGCAGGTGCTCTCGCCGCCCAGCACCGGGCGCCAGGCCTCCAGGGCGCGCTCGTCGTCGCCGGCCCGCAGGTGGTGGACGGCGCGCGAGCGGATCTCGCAGGCCTGGCAGTCGCTCAGCTCGGTGCGCGGCCGGGCGGCCCACAGCTCGTAGGCGTCCTGGACGGATTCACCGGTGTGCGCGGCGAGGTGGAACCGCTGCGCGTAGTACGGCTGGAGGCCGTGCCCGGCGGCGCGGTAGCGGTCGCGCATCTCCTGGTGCCAGCGGCGGAGCGCGGCCAGCGGGACGTCGGGGGTGCCGAGCAGCGCGTTGGCGACCCACTTGAACCGCCAGAAGACCTGCTGGGACGCCCACTCGCCGAAGCCGTCCGGGTCGGTGTCCCAGAGCTTGAGCACGCGGGCGAAGACGACCGGGGACTTGCTCCGCTCGCCGTCGTAGGTGTAGGCCTCCATCAGTTCCAGGAGCGCCATCGAGCGCACCCCGGTGTCGTCGAACTGCTCGGCGGCGTCGACGAGTTCCTCTGCGGTGACGGTCCGCTGCCGCCCGTACGGGCGGGCGTCGTTCTCGCGCAGCGCGGCCGTCACCGCGTCGACGGTGTCCAGCATCACGCCTCCTTCTGGTCGTCGCGCGGGCCGGTCCCGCGGCCGGCGGCCTCGTGGCCGAACATGGCGTGGTCGAGCAGGCTGATGAACGAGCGGTTGAGCAGGGCGCTCTCGCTGGAGGTCAGCGGCCTGCGGGTGAGCAGCACGGCCTGCCCGTACAGCGTTTCGACGGCGGTGACGGCGAGTTCGCGGTCGGCGATGCCGGCCGCCCGCCGCACCAGCGGGTTGAGGTGGTTGAGCACCAGCTGGGCCCGGGGTACCTCGGCGCGCAGCGAGCCGAGGATGTCGGCCCACAACCCGTCGGCTTCTTCGGCGAGTTGGGCGCGGCTTCGCTCGTGCCGGGCCTCCCGGTTGTCGAGCAGCAGGGCCGGTGCGCTGGTCGGGTGGAAGCTGCGCAGGGCGACGTCGCAGTCGAACCGGCCGACCACCTCGCGGGCGATGGTGAGGAACGCGGAGGCGGCGAGTTCGGCGGCCGGGTCGACGGTGTCGAGGTGGGCGGTGACGGTGCCCGGGTCGAGGTCGGCCACGGACGTGCCGGGGCGGATCTCGGGCAGCCGGTGGACGAGGTCGCGGTCGTAGGTGTAGCCGCCGTTGACGACGCCGAGCCCGGCGGCGCCGGCGATCGGGGCGACCTGGCGGAACTCCTCCACGGTGCGGGTGACCAGGACGACCGGGTGGGCACGGACGAACTCGTCCAGGGTGACGTTGCCGTCGGTGGTCTCGAACGGCAGCCAGGGCAGCAGCATCCGGAGCAACTCGTCGTCGTAGCGCGCGAGTTCCTTGACGGCCAGGTGGTGCACCGAGATGAACCGGTGGAGCAGCGCCGGGTCCCCGGCGGAGAGCCCGGTGAGCCAGTCGCGGATCCGCGTGCCGAGCGCGTCGCGGACGGCGGCGAGCGTCTCGTCGGCGTACAGGCCCTCGCGGGAGGCGGTGGGCCGCAGGCCGTCGGTGTCGACCACGCAGCGGACGAAGAACGCCCAGTCGGGCAGGAGTTCGTCGGCGTGGTCGGAGAGCAGCATGCCCTTGAGGTGGACCCGGTGGCCGGCCCGGCGGGACGGCGGGACGGCGTCGGGCAGCACGTAGGCGACACCGCGCAGGCCGACCAGCGGCAGGTCCAGCTCGATGGTGTCGAGCGGGGTGAAGTCGAAGGTCGTGCGGCAGTACGCGGCCAGCGCCTCGCGGCGGGCCAGCGGGGAGCCGTGCCGGTCGGCCCAGGGCGGGGTGTGGTTGACGCGGGTGGCGTCGCCGCGGCCGTCGACCACGGTGACCTCGTGGCGCAGCAGGCTGCCGAAGTCCCGGGCGAGCGAGAGCACGCGGTCGGCGCGGGTCCACTCGGCGGCGTCGGCGCGCGGGGTGAGCCGGACGGTCGTGCCGGGCTCGGGCTTGGCGTCCGAGGGCAGGGTGCGGATGGTGTAGCGGCCGTCGGAGCCGCCGCGCCACTCGATGACGGGCGCGTCGGGCGTGGCGGCGGAGCGGGTGACGACGGTGATCTCGTCGGCGACCACGAAGCAGGCGAGCAGGCCGATGCCGAACTGGCCGATGAAGTCGCCGCGGGCGCGGGCGAGTCCGGCGCCGTCGAGGCGTCCGTCGGCGTCGCGCTTGGAGCTGCGGCCGATGGTGGCGAGGAAGGTGTGGACGTCCTGCTCGGTGAGGCCGATGCCGGTGTCGGTGACGGTGAGCGCGGTGTCGGCGTGGACGGTGATGGCGGCGGGCGCGGCCGGGTCGAGGGCCTGGCGGGCGGAGATCGCGTCGACCGCGTTCTGCAGCAGCTCGCGCAGGTAGACCCGGGGGCTGGAGTAGAGGTGGTGGGAGAGCAGGTCGACCAGGCCGCGCAGGTCGACCTGGAAGGTGTGCGCGCTCGTCGGGTTCTCGGATGGGGACACCGGGGGCTCTTTCGATCGCAGGCGTGATGGGGTTCGTGGTGCGCGCGGGCCCGGTGGGGCGCGGCGGCGGTGAGTCGGAGCGGGGCGGATCAGGGCGGGGCGCGGCGGCGGCGGGTCGGGGCGGGATGCCCCGGAGGACGCCGGCGGGCGCTGCGGTCAGTGGGCGCAGCGGCCAGTGGGAGCAGCGGTCAGTGGGCGCAGCGGTCGCGGTGGAGACGGAAGTTCTCGGCCTGGTCGCCGCCCAGGTAGCACCACGGCCAGTCGGTGACGACGTCCTCCAGGGTGCGGAACACGGCGTGCGCGAGCGCCCGCTCGTCGGCGAGGGAGAGGACCATGGCGAAGGTGTTGTGGGCGGCCCGCCAGTCGCGGCCCGGCCGGTAGGCGGGGTGCAGCACGGAGCGGTGGACCGCCTCGCGCAGGGAGGCGCGGACCGCGGGGCCGGTCAGGTAGGCGTGGTCCTCGCCGTCCGGGAGGTCCAGCCAGTGCTCCAGGTGGGCGAGGGCGACGAGTTCGCCGAGCGGGCTGCCCTCGGGGGCGGCCAGCATCGAGGCGCGGGCGAAGGCGTGCATCTCCTCGTGCGAGCCGCCCCACTTGGCGCAGAGCTGCTGGAGGCGCTGCTGGTGCGAGGCCAGGTGGGCGGGGTCGCGGCGCAGCGCGGCCTCGAAGCGGGCGGTCGCGACCGCCGGGCCGAGCGAGGCGCCGCGGGCGCCGATCTGCAGGAAGTACCAGGGCGCCAGCCACTCCGGTTCGCGTTCGGCGACCTCGAACAGCTGCTCCTCGGCGACGTCCAGCCGCTCGTGGAAGAGCTGCCACTGCTCGTCGGTGACGTGCTTGGCGCGCTGACCGGTGCGGGCCTCCCAGGCCCAGGAGATGTGCCGGGCGCCGGAGAGCAGCAGCGGCAGCGGCTCGTCCGGGTGCTCCGCGACGACCTTGCCGATCCACTCCTCGACGCCCTCGACGTCGGCGACCTCGGCGAGCAGCCAGGTCAGTTCGGCCTGGTCCCCGACGACGGCGAGGGCCGGTCCGAGCGCGGTCCAGTCCCCGGCGGCGGCGAGGTCGCGCAGCCGGCGCAGCCCCTCGTCCCCGTGGGCGGGGTCGAGGACGGGGACGGCGCCGCGCGCCGCCTTCCGGCCGAAGCCGAACGCCCGGCGACCCCCCTGGCCCGCCGGGGCGTCATCGCCGGTTCGGCGTCGGAAAAAGGACATGGTGCGGCCCCCCTGAGACCTCGTCGGCCCGTCGTCGTCTGCATCGTTCGGGTGACCCGTGAGGCCATCCAGGACCCACTGGATATCACGCGCCGCCGACACCCCGTCGGCCAGCCCGGCCTCCGCGGGAACGGCCGGCGGCGGGCGGACCGGCGACGCGCCGAACGGGCAACACGCCGGGGGTGGTTGAACCGGATCGGACACGAACCTACAGTGGCGCCACCCCGCCGCCTCCCGTCACCGGGGCGCCACCGACCGTGACGGCCCCTCGCGCGGGCCGGTGCCCCCGACCGGGCGGACGGCTCCCCCAGCACCGCGAAGAGGCTGCCATGACGATGCTCCTGGTCCACGGCTCCTACAAGATCATCGGATCCGAGCCGGACGGCGACACCGTCCGCTTCGTCCCGGTCGACCCGAAGGCCTGGGACCGGCTCCCCGGCTGTCCGGTCAAACACAGCACCGCCACCGGGGAGACCAGGCTGCGGCTCGACGCCGTGGACGCCCTGGAGACCCACTACGACCGGACCGGTCCCGTGGTCAGCCAGCCGCACGAGTTCGCCCACGCGGCCCGGGACACGCTGCTCGCCTTCCTCGGCTTCAGCAACATCCAGCGCGAAGGCGAGAAGGTCATCGCCGCCACCCCCGCCACCACGCCCGGCTGGATCGCCACCATCGGCGCCGACAGCCTCGGCCGCTGCGTCGCCCTGATCGGCATCGGCACCCCGCCCGGCGCCGACGGCAGCCAGGTCCAGGTGGACGTCCCGCTGCTGCGGACCACCGCCAACCACGACCTGCTCACCAAGGGCCTGGCCTACCCCACCTTCTACAGCAAGCTCTTCCCGGACCTCCGCGCCGAACTGACCACCGTCGCCCACCAGGCCCGCACCGACAAGAAGGGGCTGTGGCGGGACGACGTCACCACCTCCGCCACCGGCGCGGTCATCCCCGACATGGCGGCGCTCACCCGCCTGGTGCTGCTCCCCAAGCTGTTCCGGCGGCTGGTCGACCACTTCAACCTGGTCGGGGAGTCGCTGACCTGCCTCCCCGCCTTCCTGGCCGGCGCCCAGGACCAGGTCAAGATCCTCCCGGCCGACCGGACCGAGATGAGCCTCAAGCCGCTGGTCCAGCTCATCGGCGACGACGCCGTACGGATGACCGTCGACGTCGAGGACCTGGTCTTCACCGAGGGCTGAGCCGCCCTCGGCCCCGTCCGGGCCCGGGCGCAGGTGCGCCGGGCCCGGACGGGGCGGGAGGGGGTGGGGCGGGCCGGACCCGGGGTGGGGCGCGGAGGGTCGGGGCGGACGGGGCGGACGGGGTAGAAGGGGTGAACGGGGTGGGCAGGGCTGACGAGGCAGACGGGGCGGGTGCCCGGCGGCGGTGCCGCCACAGGGCGAAACGAACACCCTTGCGCCCAGCGGATTCTCATCCCCGGCCCGCGCACCGGCCCGCCGTCCGGCGCGAGCACCCGGACCCCTTCGGCCGCACCGTTCGTGCGTGTGCACCGCCGCCCGACCCCCTCCCAGGCGACGCCGCACGGCGGAAGCTCCGGGCCCCCACGGCCATTGACGAGTACGCGGAAAGCGTCGTTAGGATGTCGGCCACCCGGACGACGGCCCCCTGCGGACCACCCCCGGGCGAGGATCACCGTTCCGTCCGCATGCGGGTTGGAGGGGGCCATGCTGCCGATCGACACGGCCGGGCGGCCGGAGTACCCGCCCGCCTTACGCGGCGACACGGCCGACGAACTCGGCGGCCGCACCGTCCCGGACCCCTACCGCGCGCTGGAGGACTCCTCCGCCGCCGACACCGCCACCTGGTCGGCCGGCCAACGGGAGCTCTTCCACCGCCTGCGCGACGGCTGGTCGGCGGTGGCACCGTTCCGCACGGCGATGGAACGGCTGACCGCCTTCGAGCACCTGACATCACCTCAACCCACGGCCGAGCTCGCCTTCTTCACCGCTCGCGGCCCGGACGACGAGCACCCCGCACTGGCCGTCGCGGACCGGTCCGGCGCCCGCCGAGTGCTCTTCGACCCGCAGCGGCACGATCCCACCGGCCGTACGGCACTGGGTGGTTGGACACCGGATCCGAGCGGCCGACTGGTCGCCTACCAGACCACCGAGGGCGGGTCCGAGGAGTACGACCTGCACGTGCTCGACGTGGCCACCGGCCGCACGGTGGACGGTCCGATCGGCGGATGCCCGTACGGAAGCGTCGCCTGGCTGCCCGGCCACGACGCCTTCTACTACACCCGGACCGGCCCGGACGGCGGCGCCCGGCTCCACCTGCACCGGCTCGGGACGGACCCGGCGGACGATCCGGAACTCTTCGGCGCCGGGCCCGAGTCCGACCCCATGGCCGGACCGGACGGCGAACCGGCGGCAGCGGACGAGCCCGCCGGGGACGAATCAGCCGGGGACGACGAACCGGCCGCCGGGGCCGCCGAGCTGGACGTCGTGCTCGGCGCCGACGGCCGCCACCTGGTGGTGGTCACCGCCGACGGGCTCTCCGGCGGCAACCGGATCCTGCTCGCCGACCTCCACCGAGACCCCTACGACAAACCGGAGTTCGCCCCACTGGCCGCCACCCAAGGCGGCTGGACCTCGCCGTGGCCGGCGACCGACGGCGCGCTCTACCTGCTCACCGACCTGGACGCGGACCGCGGCCGGATCCTGGTGACCGACCCACGGGCCCCGGCCGCGCAGCCGCGCACCCTGGTCCCGGAGGACGACCGCGAGGTACTGGAGTCGTTCGCCGTCCTCGACGACCCGGCGCTGCCCGCCCCGCTGCTCCTGGTGCTCCGCTCCGCCGGCGGGCGCGGCCGGATCACCAGGCACGACCTGCGCACCGGCGCACCACTGGGCGAGGTCCGGCTTCCCGGCGCCGGCGTGGTCACCGATCTGACGTTCCGCCAGGGCGGCCACGAGGCCTGGTTCACCTACTCGGACCCCACCACGCCGGAGACCGTCCACCGCTACGACGCCCGCCGGGACACCGCCGGGGCCTGGCTCGCACCCGCCGCCACCGGACCGACCAGCACCACCGAACCGACCGCCGTCACCGGCACCCCGGGCCCCCTGGCGTCGCCGGTCCCCGGGGTCCTGGTCCCCGGGGTCCCGGCCCCCGGGATCCTGGTGTCCGAGACGACGTGCACCTCCGCCGACGGCACACCGGTGCGGCTGCTGCTGACCCGGCCCGCCGACCGCCCGGACGGCCCGCTGCCCACGATCCTCCAGGGCTACGGCGCCTTCGGCGAACCGCAGGTCGCGGACTACTACGCGGCCGCGCTCGCCTGGGCCTCCCGGGGAGGCCAGTTCGCCGTCGCGGCGGTGCGCGGCGGCGGCGAGGAGGGCGAGGAGTGGCACCGCGCCGGCATGCGGGAGCACAAGCAGCGCGGCATCGACGACTTCCTCGCCGCCGCACGGCACTTGCACGACCAGGGCCTCTGTCCACCGGACGGGCTCGGCGCGTTCGGCCAGAGCGCCGGCGGCCTCCTGGTCGGCGCGGCGCTGACCCAGCGCCCGGACCTGTTCGCCGCCGTGGCCGCCACCGCTGCCCTGCTCGACATGGCCCGCTACGAGCTGACCGGCTACGGCCCGTACTGGACCGACGAGTTCGGCAGCCGCGGGGACCCGGAGGAACTGGGCTGGCTGCTCGGCTACTCGCCGTACCACCACGTGGTGCCGGGCACCGCCTACCCGGCGGTGCTCCTGACGGCGTTCGAGGACGACGCCCGGGTCGACCCGCTGCACGCCCGGAAGATGTGCGCCGCGCTGCAGCACGCGACCGCCTCGGCACGCCCGGTGCTGCTCCGTCAAGAGGCCGGCGTCGGCCACGGCGCCCGCGCGCGCAGCGGACGGCTCGCCTATTTCGCCGATGTGCTGGCATTCCAAGCCGAATACCTGGGACTTTCCGTTCAACTCGGCGACACTCAAAAGATCTCACCGTAAAACCGGTCCGACATCTTGTCCGGGAACTTGCGCTGTGAATAGCATGGAGTCAGACCCGAGGGGGGGAGGTGATTCTGATGATCAAGAAGTCCACCAAGCGCTACAGCAGCGCCGCCAGCACCGCCAAGGGCTGAGAATGAACGCGGCGGGGCTCCCACCAGCGGTGCCCCGCCGCCTTTCCTGATCTCCCGCCCGTTCCGGCCGTGATTCCCGTCGAGGAAACCCTCCGGGAATCTTCGGCCACATCATCCGAAGAATTCCGACGATCATCCTCCGAGGGGTATTCGTGGCACGTCCGGCGCTCAAGACGAGCATCCCCTACTTCGTTTCCGACGGGTCCGTGCACTTCCGGATGGGCGGCGACCTGACCTCACTGGAGGACACCGACGGGCGCGTGCTCCGACTCCTCCAACTCCTCGACGGCAGCCGCGACTTCGACGCCGTCCACCGCGACCTGAGCGCCGGGTACCCCGACGTCACCCCCGAGGACGTCCGCGACGCCGTCCGCGACCTCGACGAGACCGGGCTGGTCCAGGACGCCACCGACCAGGGCGAGGACTTCGACGCCGCCGCCCGTGAGCGCTGGTCCAACAACCTCGGCTTCTTCGAGACCTACGCCTCGCTGGAGACCTCCAAGTACGAGTTCCAGCGCCGCATCCGGGACGCCCGGGTCGCCGTCCTCGGCGTCGGCGGCATCGGCTCGCACACCCTGATCGACCTGGTCGCGATCGGCTTCACCGACATCCGGATCGTCGACTTCGACAAGATCGAGGTCTCCAACTTCAACCGCCAGATCATCTACGGCGAGCCGGACGTCGGCCGCACCAAGGTGCACGTCGCCGCCGAGCGGGCCCGCCGGCTCAACAGCGGGGTGCGGATCGACGCGGTCGAGGCCAAGCTGATGTCCGCCGACGACGTCTACGCCGTGGTGCACGACCGCGACATCGTGATCGCCGTCGTCGACCGCCCCAAGGTGCACGTCGCCCACTGGCTCAACGAGGGCTGCGTCCGCGCCGGCACCACGCTCATCGGCGGCGGCGTCGACACCCAGCGGGCCATCCACTACACGATGGTGCCCGGCGTCAGCGGGTGCGTCGAGTGCTGGTACGGCCAGGTCCGGCGCGAGGACGAGACCTCGCGGATGGTGCTGGACGTCCTCGACGACATCGACCGCGAAGGAAGCGCCTACGGCGAGGACACCGCCGCCTTCAACGGCCTCGTGGTGGTCGCCGCCGCCCACATGGTCTCCGAGATGGTCCGGCTGGCGTCCCGGGTCTGCGAACCGCTCTCGGTGGGGCGGCTGCTGGAGCAGACCTTCCACAACCCGCGGGTGCGCCAGGCCGAGACCTGGAAGCGCGACCCCGACTGCGCGGTCTGCCGCGACGCCCGGCCCTCGGCCACGAGCGCCTGGCTGGCCCGCGACGACCGGGAGCTCCCCTTCTGAACCCGTCAGCCCCGATCACCGACCGGCCGGAAACCTGGCGGGAATGCCGTACCGACGGCACCCGCCGGGCTTTCGGCACGCCCGCCCGCGGGCCTTTCCGCATTTCCCCCGCCCGCCGCTGCCATCGATCTTTGCTCCGCACCTTTCCCGGCTCCTTCCCCGGATCTCCTCCTCGATCTCCTCCACCCGTTTCCATCATCCGCTTCCGTCATCCGTTTCCATCATCCGTTTCCTCGATCATTCCCTTCCTCACCCCGAAGATCCGCACCTCGAAAAGCACACGGGAGAACGCTGGTGTCCACCGAACCGCTGACCGAGAACCACCCCGTCGCGAACTCGGCGGACCTCCGGCTGCGCACCGCATTCCTGGTCTCCAGCGTCGGCGACTGGATCTACCGGCTGGCCATTCCGGTCCTGGTCCTGAAAATCACCGGATCGGCCACCTCCACCGCCCTCGCCTACGCCATCGAGTTCATCCCCTACATCGTGATCGGGCTGGTCGCCGGCGTCATCGCGGACCGCTTCGACCGGCGCCGGGTGATGATCCTCTGCGACCTCACCTCGGCGGTCCTGGCCCTCGCCGTCACCGCGCTCGCCCTGCTCGACGACCCGCCGCTGGCCGCCATCTACCTGTGCGCCTTCCTGCTCGCGTGCGTCCGCCCGTTCTACTTCCCCGCGTTCCAGGGCTTCCTGGTCGACGTGGTGCCCGAGCAGCGGCTCGCCCGGGTCAACTCCTGGACCCAGACGGTGGACAGCGCACTCGGCTTCATCGGCCCGGTCGCCGGCATCGCCTTCGTCGCGGCCCTCGGCGTCTCGCTCTCCGCCCTGGTCAACGCGGTCTCCTTCGGCGCCTCCGCACTGCTGATCGCCGCCATCGCCTACACCCGCCCACGCGCCGCGGAACCGACCACCGCCAACGGCATCGCCAAGGACTTCGCCGGCGGACTGCGGTCGCTCTGGACAATGAAGGCGGTGATGTGGGGCACGGTGCTGATGGCGCTCTCCAACCTGGCCGCGTGGACCATCGAGGGCAGCCTCTTCTTCCTGATCCTGGAGGTCGAGGACATGCCGAAGGTCGTGCTCGGCCTGGTCTTCGGCGCCCAGGGCCTCGGCGCGGTGGTCGGCGGCGTGCTCGCGCCGCGTCTGACCGACCGCTACCGACTCGGCGTGCTGCTGGCGTTCGGCATGGGGCTGTCCGGGGCGACGATGGTCCTGCCGGTGCTGGTACCCACCTGGTGGGCCGTGATGATCGCCTGGGGAGTGGAGGGCATCGCCACCTCGGTGGTGATCGTCAGCTGGTTCACGGCCCGTCAGAAGGTGGTGCCCTCCGAGGTGATCGGCCGTGTCGTGTCGGTCAGCCGGGCCGCCGCGTACGCGACCATCCCGCTCGGCGCGGTGCTGGGCGGCTGGCTCGTCTCCGGGTCCTCCCCCACCCGTACGCTCTTCCTGTGCGCCGCCGCGGTGCAGGCGGTAGTGTTCCTCGGCACCGCGCTCTCCCCGGTGGTGCGCATCGACTCCGGTTCGGACGCCGGCTCCGGGCCGGACGCCGGCTCCGGGCCGGACGCCGGCTCCGGGCCGGGCACCGACTCCGGGCCCGGGCGCGCCCCGCAGGACACGGTCGGCACGGCCGAGGCGGGATAGCGCGGCCCCGAACACGGCTACGGACACCGCGGAACCGAGCGACACCGGAGGGCACACCATGGGGACGACGGCGAAGGGACAGCTCGCCCTGCGCTACCTCGCGGTCAACGGCGAACACCCGATGACCGAGGCCGACGACGCCTACGTCGACCGCCACTTCGCCCCGCTGGAGGCGCTCTGCGCCCGCCACGGCGAGGACCCGGACACCGTCCGCGGCCACATGCTCGCCGAGCGCCTCCCGCTGCCCGCCTACCTGCGCTCCGACGGCACCGAGATGGTCGCCCCCGACCTCCTCGAACTCGTCGACGAGGCAGGCGGGTTGGCGAAGCTGCCGGACTGGTTCCGCGGGCACTGGGACGACCCGGAGGCCGGTGCGAGCGAGTACGAGTCCTACCTCAGCGGCCAGAACGTCTGCCTGCACCGGCTCCACCCGGTCACCATGCGCCGCAAGGAGGAGCTGGTCGGGGCGATCACCGAGGCGCTCCGGGCCCCCGCCCCCGACTCCCCCGCCTGGCTGACCGGCCTGCACGCCATGGTCGACGAACTCGACGCCCTCGAACCGCCGTTCGCCCCCTACGACCGCCTCCGCTTCGACGGCCCCGTCTCCCGCGACACCTGCATCGACGCCGTCCGCCGGGACCACCCCCGGAGCTGAGCGCCCGCTCCCCGGCCGCACCCCCACAGGGTCACGATCGGCCGATTCCCGCCCTGCTCCACGGCGACGGGGCGCTGTACCTCCGGTGAGCGGTGGGCCGGGGGCGCACGCCGCCGCCCCCGGCGGGCGGCGGGGGCCGGGCCGGGGGCGGCGGTAGCGGGCGCGGGCGCGGGCGCTCGTGTCAGACGCGGTCGGCGGCGATCAGGACGTACTGGAAGGAGCCGTCCCGGTACGAGTTGATGAACGCCTCCTCGATGCCCGTGACCAGCGAGGACGCGGTGGCCCGCAGCTCCCAGTAGGGCAGCGTCGCCGGGGTCAGGTCGATGACGGCGGACGGCACCAGCCGGTTGTCGGCCATCGCGCGGAGGTACTCGCGGCGGGAGTGGATGTTGCACTCGAAGTGCGCGTTGATCTGCGACACGTACTTCGACGGCTGGCCGTAGATGGGGTTCCAGCAGCCCGTGATGGTCACGTACCGGCCGCCCACGGACAGGATGCGGGAGTGCTCGGCGAAGAGGTCGTGCAGGTCGACGTACATGCTGGACTCGTTGTTCCAGGACGCGCGGACCGAGCCGGTGTCGAACGGGGTGGCGAGCATGTTGCAGACGCGGGCGCGGACCGAGTCCTCGATGCCCAGCTCCTTGGCGCGCCGGTTGCCGAAGTCGGCCTGCTTGGCGGAGAGCGTGACGCCCTCGACCTTGGCGCCGAAGCGCTGGTGGGCCATCACCATGGAGCCGCCGCGGCCGCAGCCGGCGTCGACGAGCGTGTGGCCGGCGTTGATGTCGCCGAGGTTGTCCAGGAGCACGCCGGTCTGTGCGGACTCCAGCCGGTGCAGCTCGGCGATGACCTTCTTCTCGCGCTCGCTGTCGCCGGGCTCGCCCAGTGCGGAGTGGTCGACGTCGCCGATGCCGTAGTGGTGGTGGTAGAGGCCGTCGACGTCGCCGAGGCGCAGGTTGACGGGCCGTGCCTCATGGTCCCAGTAGCGGGCGATGTCGCCCTGGTAGGGGGTGGCCGGCCCGGGGACGGTGGCGGCGCCGTTCAGGGGGGTGGTGATGTCGGTCGTGGTCATCGGTCAGCTCCTTGCTTACCAGAAATCAGGCAGGCTGTAGCGGTAGGTGTTGGTCTGGTGCCAGTTGTGGTTGCCGTCGACCCATACGGCGACGCCGCGCAGGAAGCGCACCACGGTCGGCACGGGGCAGGCGGCGGCCAGCGCCGCCGCCTCCGCCTCGAAGGCGTGCATGAGCTCGTTGTGGACCTCGACGGCCTTCAGGTAGGCGTCGCGTTCGGAGGTGCCCTCGCGTTCGGCGATCACCACGGGCAGGTTGAGGTGCCGGCCGGGGCTGGCGAGCTCCTTGGTGTAGGAGTACAGGTCGTTGACGATCGTGGTGGCGTTGGAGGCCAGCGCGATGACCCGTTGCATGGCGGGCTGGGCGTGGAGGTCCGCGGGCAGCTCGTAGCCGCCGACGGTGTCCGTGATGGTGGGGCAGGGACGGAAGTTGTTGAACTGGCGCATGGCCAGGTACTCCCACACCTCGGGGACGTACTCGGTCTCGGACCAGGCCGCCTCGGCGAGGTACCCGAGGTGCAGGCGGGCCATGTCGTGCCGGAACCGGTCCGACTGGGCGGGGGTGGCCGTGGCGGTGAAGTAGTCCATCGCGGAGCGGTACGCGCGCCGCGGGGCGTCCGCGCCGAGCGACTCCTCCCAGTCCGGCCCGTACGCCTGCGTGGTGTGCAGCGGGTCGAGCGCGGTGTGGGCGAGCAGGAGGCGCCCGCCGAGGCCGACCGGCGAGCCGCCGTGGTCCTCGCAGTAGCAGTCGTCGACGGCGTTCTCGGCGGCCATCAGCCGGGTCGCGATCATCAGGTGGTCGACGGTCGGGGCGTCGGGATGGCAGGTGACCATGTAGCGGCCGAGCGTGAAGCCGTCGAACTGGTCCTCCCACTCCGGCGGGTAGAGCTGGACCTCGTCCTCCGCCCAGGCCTTGATCCTGCGGCTGACCTCCTCCACCCGCGCGGGGTCGGGCTCGGCCACCGGGTGCCAGTACAGGCCCGGAATGGGGTCGCCCGCCTTGGGGGGACCGGCGTCCGCCGGACGCCCGTCCGCCGCCGGATCCGGTGCTTCGGCGGGCACGCCGGGCCCGGCCGGTCCACCAGGTGTGCCGGGCACACCGGGCACGCCGACCGGTGCATCGGGCGACTCCCCGCGCGGCGCCACGTACAGGCCTGCCGTGCCGAGGCCGCTGGGACCGCGGAGGATCCGGTCCAGGGCAGGGGAGCTCACGACCGCACCGCTTCCGCTTGCACGTTCTCCGGCACGCCTCGTGCGGCCGCGGTGAGACCGGCCTGCGGGCGCTGCGGCGCCCGCGATGGCTCCGGCCTGGTGCCCAGGGGCATGGGGGAGTCTCCCTCCGAGAAGGATTTCAGGTGATGACGGACCGTCATGTGGCCCAGAGGGAACGGGATCTCCGCAAGCGGACCCGTCTCGCTCGCTTCCCAACGGTAGGCGGGGTGGCAGGTCTGGAACGAGCCGAACGATCTTCTACACCCGATCGGGTGAACGTCTGCGCCTTCCACGTTTGAAGCACGCCGACGGGCCCGCGCCCCCTCTCCGCCACCGGGCAGCCCCGGGCGGGAACGGTTTTTCGGCACGCCAGGCGGGATCCCCGCCACCGGCACGGCCACCCGTTCGGCCGATCGCGTGAACGGGTGTCAATTCACCCGGAACCGACACCTACCGTCGTATAGGCACCGGCCCGCCGAACGACCCGGCGTTCGATCCGATTCGATCCGGCGTTCGAGATGGCCCACCCTTGCGTTCGATTCCCGGCGACCGCGGCCGGAGCGGTCACGCCCGGAGCGGTCACGCCCGGGTCGACACGCCCCGGCCACCCGCCCCGGCGACTACGGCTGGCCGACTACCCCCGGGACGTCACGCCCGGGCCGTCACGCCGGGGCAGCAGGGCGGGCGCCAGCCGGAGGGCGAGCAGGCCGTCCGCCAGGCTGACGGCGAGGACGTCCCGGTCCGCGGCGAGCGCCATGGCCGGCGAGTACACCGGTATCTCGACCAGGAGCTGACCCGCCCGAGGGGACCAGACCCGGACGGTGCGGTCGATGCTCGCGCTGGCCAGGACGGTCTCGTGCCCGACCCGGACGGTGCTCAGTGCGGTGACCGGCCCGCTGTGGCCGTTCAGCGTCGCCAGGTGGTCGCCCGCGACCGGGTCCCACAACCGGACGCTGAGGTCCGCGGACCCGCTCGCGAGCAGCACTCCCCGGGGGCCGAGGCCCGGCAGCACGGCCAGCGAGGTGACCGCGCCCTCGTGTCCGTGGAGCCTCTGCAGCGGGTCCCCCGCCGCCGCGCCCCAGATGCGGATGGTGCGGTCCTCGGAGGCGCTGGCGAGCATGACGTAGTCGTTCACCCGGACCTCGCACAGGGCGCTCACCGAGCGGGTGTGGCGGTGCCGGCTGTGGAGCGGCCGGCCGGTGTCCTGGGCGACGAAGGTGATCGCGCCGTTCTCGTGGCCGACCGCCACCACCGTGCGCCCCGCGGAGCCCAGCCCGCAGACGGCCGTCGGCAGCGCCGAGTCCGGTCCGGTCTCCAGGGCACGGGTCCGGCCGCTCCTCGGGTCCCACAACCGGACGCCGCGGGACCGGCCGTGCTCGGCCAGGAACACCGCGCCGTCCTCCTCCCGCTGGTGCAGGTCGCCCACGGCCGGAGCGGGCTGCGGGTGCCGGCCGAGCTCCGTGCCCGTGTCGAGGTCCCGCAGGATCAGGCCCGACGGTGTGCCCGCATGGGCCAGGACGGTCTGTCCGCCGATCCGGACGGTGGCCACGGGTCCGCCTCCGGTGGGGGCGGTGTCCGCGCCCGACGGGCCGCCGTCCACGCCGACGAGGCCGGTGGCGCCGGTGCCGCCGCCCACCGCGCCCGCCACGCCCACCGCACCGCCCACCACGCCCACCGGGCCGCCCACCGACGGGTCCGCCGACGGGTCCCAGATCCGGACGGTGCCGTCCTCGCCGCCGCTGGCCAGCATCACCCGGCGGCCGACCGAGACCGCGCAGACGGTACGGACGGCGGACGAATGGCCGTGGAGCACCAGCCGGGCCCGGCCCGTCGCGCTGTCCCAGAGCCGGATCGTGCCGTCCGATCCGGCACCGGCCACCAGCGGGTCCCCGGGGACCGGTACCGAGCAGACGGCGAGCACGCGGGCGCCGTGGCCCTGCAGGATCCGCCCCGGCCGCCCGGTCCGCAGGTTCCAGAGCATGACGTCCCGGCCGTCCGGCTCGGCGACGAACCGCCCGTCGGGGTCTGCCGCCAGCACCTCCGCCGTGGTCCCGTCGCGGCTGCCCGGGAAGTACCGGACCGGCTGGCCTCCCGCCGACGCGGCGCCGGCCCGCTCGTCGGCCGCCGGGGTCAGTCCCCAGAGCCGCAGGCGGCGCCGTTCGCCCGCGGTCGCGCCGTGGGTGACGACGACGTCGCAGCCCCCGTCCGGCGACTCGACCGCGACGGCCGCCAGCGGCCCGGCGTAGTCGCGGAGCGTCTGCAGGTTCTGCCCGTTCACCGGGTCCCAGAGCCGGACGGTGGAGTCGTCCCCCGCGCTGAGCAGCAGGTCGCGCTCGCCCAGCCGGACGCGGCCGAGGTGGCGTACGGCGGCGGTGTGCTCCGCGAGCGTGCGGACGAGCTGCCCGGTGAGCGGGTCCCAGAGCCGCACCAGGTGGTCGGGGCCCGCCGTCGCGAGCACGGTGCCGTGCACGGTCGGCACCGCGCACACCGCCAGCACCGACCGGGCGTCCCCGGGCAGGGTGCGCAGCAGGTCTCCCGAGGTCGGGTCCCAGACCCGGACGGCCTGGTCGTCGACGGCGACCAGCAACGACCGTTCGCCCACCGGGACTTCGCACACCAGGGAGACCGCGCCCCGGTGGCCCTCCAGGACGGTGTCCTCCTGCCGGGCGGTCACCGCGGCCCACACCGCACGGTACGGCGCCTCGGCGGCGAACTCGCCCCCGGGGAGGCCGTCCCGGGCCGCGGTGACGCTGAACAGCGCCGCCCGGCTCGCCGGGCCGGCGTGGATCGCCCGCGGGGTCTTGCGCAGCAGCAGGCTCCTCGGCTGCGCGGCGGACCCGGTGGGGGTCGCCCCGGCCAGCGGGATGATCCGGCCCAGGTCGGCGCGCAGCAGGTAGGAGTCGTCGAGCAGCAGGTCGTCGAGCACGCCGCCGCGGGCCGCGTGGCCGGGCAGGGCGGTCAGCAGGTAGTCGGGGGAGCCCGTCCAGGCCGAGGCGCGGCCCACCGCGGTGAGGGCCCGGGCGATCTTCCGCTCGTCGGCGACGGTCATGTCCAGGTCGGCGCGGGCGCCGAGCAGGGCGTCGTCGAGGGCCTGGTGGAAGAGCCGGAGGATGCGGTCCCCGGGTTCGCCGGACTCGGCGGCCATCGTCTCCACCAGGAAGTTGGCGGCCGAGGACCGGGCGAAGGCGCGCAGCGCGTCCTCCGGCACGTCCACGCCGAACAGTGCCCGGATGGCCTCCAGCCACAGCGCCGGCGGGACGCCCGGCGCCTCGGCGTAGGCGAGCGCGGTCATCGCGTCCCAGGCGGGGACGCCGGCGACCGGCGGGAGCAGTTTCAGGTACTCGCGCAGTGCGGCGTCCACGGTGGGGGTGAACGCGACGTCCCGGGGTGCGACGGGTGTGCGGTCCGCCATGCCGTGGGTGCGTGCGACCAGTCCGGCGATCAGGAAGTTCTGCTCCGAGAGGGCGGCGATCCGGTGGGCGACCGGGCCGGCCACCGACTCGTCCCGGTAGGGGCTGTCGGGCCGCTCGTCGCCGGCCAGTTGCAGCGTGGCCAGGGCGTAGGCGGCGAGGTCAGCCTGGGAGAAGTAGGTGGCGATGTCCAGGTCGATGACCCGCATCGCCGTCCCGAACACGGAGAGCAGCCCGCCTCCGTTGTCGCGGCGCCGGCTGCCGAGGACCACCCGGACGCCCAGATCGCTGCAGGTCTCCACCAGGGGCTGGACGATGCCGGTGATCACGGCGCGGGCGTCGGCGGGGGTGGCGGCCTCGTCGAGGGCGTCGATCACCACGTTGAAGTGCGGTGGCCGGCGGGTCATCAGGGCGTCCCGCAGCACCAGCGCCAGGTCCTGCGGGGCGGCCGGCAGGGCGGCCGAGGCCCCCCGGGCGATCTCCTCGGCGACCGCCATCGCGGTCTTCCCCTTGGCGTGGACGGCGCAGGCGACCGAGCCCACCCGGGCCCGGACGGCGTCGTCCTCGGGCGGGAGGGTCGCCACGACGTCGGCGTCGGCGGTGGTGACGATCCGCCCGAGGACGGCCGACTTGCCGACCCCGGGGGATCCGGTCACCACGAGGGCCTGGCGCTCGGCGCCTTCGTGCAGCCAGTAGACGATCTCGTTGAGCGCCGTGCTGCGGCCGCGGAAGCGGAAGCCGCGTTCGGCGTCGGTGCTGACGCCGCGGGCGCGCGGCCGCCAGTGCCGGCGCGCCTCCGGGTCGCGGTCCAGGGTCCAGCCCCACGCGGCGAGGGCGCCGTCCCCGGCGGCCTCCGCGGACCACTCGGCGAGGGCTCCCAGCTTCTGCTCGGGCAGGCAGAGGTCGGCCATCCACAGGGTGATCGCCTGGGCGTCCCCGCCCCCGTTCGCCTGGCCGACGATGCCCACCACCGCGTCGTAGTCCGGTGACCAGAGCGCGGCCCCGCTGAAGCCGGGCTGCACGGAGTAGCGGGAGCCGGTGTCCAGCCGGACCCAGCCGAACGCCAGCGCCTCGCCGACGGAGCCGTCCGCGGAGTTGCCGAGGCGCTGGCCGTGCGGGAAGCCGAACGACCACCAGGACTGGCCCACCAGGTCGTCCGGGGTCGGCCGGCGCAGGCGGGCCGCCGCGTAGGCGGGCACGGACTCGCTCAGGACCAGCACCGCGACGTCGGCCTGCGAGCCGTCCAGGATGTCGGGGTCGGGCAGCACGACCTCCGCCACCTTCACCCGGTGCCCCATCAGGTCCGGCATCCTGGGGAACGCCACCCAGAGTTCCTCGGCCGGCCGGCCCTTGGTCCTCGTGACGTGCGCGCAGGTCAGCACCCGCCGTTCGTCGATCAGGAACCCGGACCCGACGGCGTCGCCCCGCCGGGCCGGGTGGACCGAGGCCACCCAGTTCCCCGAGCCCGGCCGCCGCACCGCCGACTCGGGCCGGGTCACTCCCCGGGGCCCGGAGCGGAGCCCTCGGTCGCCTCTCCGCGCGCGTTCCAGGTGAGCGTCACCTCGAAGTTCGCCTCGGTCGCCGCCTTGGCGACCAGCCAGTTCGCGGTTCCGCTCACCTTGATGCCGAACTTCAGCTCGACCTCGTCGGGCCCCATCGAGGCCACCTGGGCGAGCACCTCCCGGGCCGCCTCCACGGCCGGACGGACGGCCTCCCGCACGCGCCCGGCCACCTCGGCCGCTCCGACCGGGTGGAACCCCTCCGTCACCTCCACCTCGAAGCCGACCACTGTTTCGTCGTCGATCTCGTACGAGATCACCTGCGTCGACACGCTGCAGCCTTCCGTCTCCCCCGCCACGACGGGCTGGATTCGCGGGCCCCATCGTACGGCCACCGCCCCCTCCGGGCGGCACGAACGGTCCGACCGGCGGGGGCGGAACGCGTGCGCGCCGCAAGGGAGTCGGCGCCGTCGGCGCCGCCCGCGGTTCCCGCCGCCGGGTGGCGGGAACCGGCGACGCACGGCGGGCGGCGGGCGGCGGGCGGCGGGCGGCGGGAACCGGCGACGCACGGCGGGCGGCGGGCGGCGGGCGGCGGGCGGCGGGCGGCGGGCGGCGGGCGGCGGGCGGCGGGTTCCGGCGGCGGTCCCCAGCGGCGGTCCCCGGCGACGCTCGGCGGACTACCGCCGTCGGGTGTCCCGGGCGAGCGAGTCGACCAGTTCGTCGACGCGCCCCTCGCGCAGGCCCCGGGAGACGAACCAGGCACCGACGTTGCGCACGTCCCGCTCCAGGAACGACAGCCCGCGCGGGTTCGCGATGACGTCCACGATCTGCGGGACGTCGATGATCACCAGCCGCCCGTGGTGGACGAGGATGTTGTAGGCCGAGAGGTCGCCGTGCGCGTAGCCGTCGGCCGCCAGCAGCGACAGGCTGTGGCCGAGCTGCCCCCACAGGTCCTCGATGTCGGCCTCCTCCGCGCGGAGTTGGGCGAGTCGGGGCGCAGCCGTGCCGGCCTCGTCACCGACGAACTCCATGAGGATCTCGGTCCCCGTGATCTGCACCGGGTAGGGGACGGCCACCCCGGCGGTCCACAGCCGGCTGAGCGCCGAGAACTCGGCCGCCGCCCACTGGCCGGCGATCGCCTCCTTGCCGAACGCGGTGCGCTTGGCCATCGCCCGGGAGATCCTGGACTCCTTGTGCTGACGGCCCTCCAGGTAGCCGGAGTCGCGGTGGAACATCCGGTGCTGGGCGTCCCGGTAGCGCTTGGCGGCCATCAGGGTGCGCCGCCCGGTGCCCGGGACGCCGCGCTCCAGCAGGAAGACGTCGGCCTCCTTGCCGGTCTTGACGATCCCGAGCTCGGTGTCGACGGCCGCGAGTTCGGTCACCACCCAGTCGGGACGCGGCTCGGGCCCCTTCTCGGTGGGGGTGGACTGGTCCCAGGTGGACCAGCGGTCGCCCTCGGCCGGACCGTCGGCAGGGGGCGGGGACATGAGGGCGGACTCGTCGAGGCCCTCGGAGAAATCGGCCGTCCCGGCGGGGAAGTACTCGGGTTCGAAGTGCTCGAACCCGTCGAACCCCTCGGACCGGCGACCGCGCCGGGCCCCGCCCCTGGGGCGGATACGGGAGAAGGAATCACTGTCGGTAAAACGCTCGCGCACTGCGGTGGCTCCTGAGGAGACGACCCACCGGGGCGCGGCCGATACGGCGCGCTGTCAGCCGGTGGGGAGACGACGTACGAGGAAGGCGTATGGCGCGCACGCGAAGGCGCGCCGCTTGACGGCGGCAACCATTCGGACACACCTCCTCTTCGTCTGGTCCTCGCACCGCATCCGCGAGAACAGGGATCACCTTAACCGCTCTCCCGGCCGGCGCAACCGATTAATTCTCCTGATCCCCGGCCGCGACCGGTCCCGCTCACCGGTGCTCGGGGTTCTCGAAGTCGAAGCGGCAGCCGGCGTCCCACTCGGAGCGCTGGTTGCCGTGGGCGGGGATGCCGCCGGCGTCCTTCAGCAGCCGGGCGAGGTGGAGGAGGTTCCACGTCATGAAGGTGGTGTTGCGGTTGGTGAAGTCGTTGTCGGGGCCGCCGGAGCCGGGGTCGAGGTAGGACGGGCCGGGGCCCGCCTCGCCGACCCAGCCGGCGTCGGCCTGCGGCGGGATCGTGTAGCCGAGGTGCTGGAGGGAGTAGAGGACGTTCATCGCGCAGTGCTTGGCGCCGTCCTCGTTCCCGGTGATCAGGCAGCCGCCGACGCGGCCGTAGTAGGCGTACTGGCCCTCGGCGTTGAGGACGGAGGAGCAGGCGTAGAGGCGCTCGACGACCTTCTTCATCACGGAGGAGTTGTCGCCCAGCCAGATCGGGCCGGCCAGGACGAGGATGTCGGCGGCCATCACCCGGCTGTAGAGGACCGGCCAGTCGTCGGTCTCCCAGCCGTGCTCGGTCATGTCGGGCCAGACGCCGGTGGCGATGTCGTGGTCCACCGCGCGCAGGACGTCCACCTGGACGCCCTGGCGTTGCAGGATCCCGGTGCTGACGTCGATCAGGCCCTGGGTGTGGCTGCGCTCCGGCGAGCGCTTGAGGGTGCAGTTGATCACCAGGGCGCTCAGGTCGGCGTATCCGACGTCGGTTCCGGCGGCGGTTCCGGTGGCGGGTCCGACGTCGGTTCCGGCGGCGGTTCCGGTGGCGGGTCCGGCGGCGGGTCCGGCGGGCGAGGGGGACATCGGCGGCCTTTCCACGGCGGGCGGTCACCCACCAGTCCACCCCGGCGCCCGGGAGCCCGCCCGCCGGGCTGCGCCGACCGGGCGCCGGGGTGCGCGCCCGTACGACGGGGCGGGGGGACGCCGGTACCGGCCTGGCTGCCAGGACCACCCGCGGGGACGACGACACCCGCCCCCGGTCCGGGCCACCATCGGAACCATCCCGGGCCACCGGGGCGGCAGCGACAGCAGAAGGAGCGACCCCATGCCCTCGAACGCCTCCCCCGGTTCCCCGGCCTCCCCTGATTCCCCCGCCTCCCCCGACTCTCCGCTCTCCCCCGGGAACGGCACCCGCCCCGGCCGCCCGCGCCGGGTCGCCGTCGTCGGCGCCGGGATGGTCGGGCTGGCCACCGCCTGGTTCCTCCAGGAGCACGGCGCCGACGTCACCGTCCTCGACCGCGAGGACGTCTGCGCCGGCGCCTCCCGGGGGAACGCCGGGTGGCTGACCCCGGGGCTGGCGGCGCCGCTGCCCGAACCGGCGGTGCTGCGGTACGGGCTGAGGGCGGTGCTCAGCCCGTCCTCGCCGGTGTACGTGCCGCCGAGCACCGACCCCCGGCTGCTGCGGTTCCTGGCCGGTTTCGTGCGGCACAGCACGCCCGGGGGCTGGCGGCGCGGGATGGCCGCGCTGGTGCCGCTCAACAGGCTGGCGCTGCCGGCCTTCGACGCCCTGGCGGCGGGCGGCGTCGAGGCACGGACGGTCGAGGCGCGGTCGTTCCTCGCCGCGTACCGGACGGCCGGTGAACGGCTCGGCCTGGTACGGGAGTTGCACCACCTCCGGGCGGCGGGCCAGCCGGTGGAGCACGAGCTGCTGGACGGCGCGCAGGCCCGGGAGGCGGAGCCGGCGCTCTCCGAGCGGATCGGCGCCGCGGTGCTGCTGCGCGGCCAGCGGTACCTGGACCCGGGCCGCTTCGTGCACGCGCTGGCCGGGTCGGTGCGCGGACGCGGCGGGGTGATCCGCCCGGGCACCGCCGTCGGGGCGCTCCGGGACCGGGGCGGGCGGGTCGAGGTGTTCACCGGCGACGGGGACGCCGAGGAGTTCGACGCGGTGGTACTGGCGGGCGGCGTCGACCTCGGCGACCTGGCCCGCCGGTTCGGCGTGCGGTCGGTCGTCCAGGCCGGACGCGGCTACAGCTTCAGCGTGCCGGTGCGGCGGATGCCCGCCGGGCCGGTGTACTTCCCGGCGCAGCGGGTGGCCTGCACGCCCTTGGGCGACCGGCTGCGGGTGGCCGGGATGATGGAGTTCCGCCGCCCGGGCGCACCGCTGGACGGGCGGCGGATCAGGGCGGTCGCGGAGGCGGCGCGCCCGATGCTGCGCGGGGCCGACCTGGACGACCGGCGGGACGAGTGGGTCGGCTGCCGGCCGTGCACCCCGGACGGGCTGCCGCTGATCGGGGCCACCCGCTCGCCCCGGGTGTTCGTGGCGGGCGGGCACGGGATGTGGGGGATCACGCTGGGCCCGGCGACGGGGCGGCTGCTCGCCGAGGCGGTCGCCACGGGGCGCCCGCCGGCGGCGTTGGCGCCGTTCGACCCGCTGCGCTGAGCCGGTGGCCGGCGGCCGGCCCGAGGTGTCTACGGCCGGGGCCCGGGCGGCCGGGCATCGGGCACCGGGCCCGGCCGCCGCACGGCACCCGCCGAACGCCGAACGCCACCCGCCGGACGCCGGACGCCGCTCGTCAGGCCTCGCCGTCCGGCTGCCCGACCGGCGGCAGGACGGGGGTGAGCAGCATCCGCCCGGCGAGCGCGGTGGTGCCGGTGGCGGCGGCCAGCGTGGCGTCGAACACCGGGCGGAGGTTGCGCTGGTGCCAGAGCGCCTCGGTGGTGGCCCAGGCGGCGTCCCGGGCGCGGGCGATGGAGAAGCTGGAGACGATGTGTTTCAGCGGTTCGGCGGCCTGGGTGGTGACCTTGACGACCTGCGCCTCGAAGGAGGCCCGCACCTCGGCCTCGACCTGGGCGAGCAGTTCGTTGACCTTGAGGTAGTCGGCGTGCACGGGCGGGGTGTCGGGCGTGGTGCGGCACTCGATGCAGGTGGTCACCACGGCGAGCGGCAGGTCGTGGTTGATGTGGGCGTTCATCCCGGCGAAGGCGAACTGGATCGGCCAGATCACCCCGTCGGCCCGGGCCTCGAACAGCGGCTTCCAGGCGGCGTTGACCGGGCGCCCGGTCTCGGTGGCGTCCACCGCGTCGAAGTAGAGGTTGGCGAAGTCGACGTCGAGCTGCTCGATGAAGGCCTGGTCCTGGAAGTAGCCGGCGGTCAGCCGCTCGCCGACGAGTTCGGTGACCCGCAGGTACATCCGGTTGAAGCAGGCGACGCCGTCGCGCGGGTCCAGCCGGGCCGCGATCGCGCGCATCCGCTCGATGACCTCGCCCACGCTCTGCGCGGCCCTGGCCCGTGGCTGGGTCATGGGGGTTCCCTTCCGTAGCGGTGTCCGGTGGGCGAGCGGCCCACCCGGCTGCCACGTATACACACCGGCCACCGCCGCCACGCCCGCGCGCAGCCCGGACACACCGCCCCCGGTCACCCGAACCGCCGTACGGCCGCGCCGCCTCCGTCACCCGACGGGTGCGGCCCGGTCGGGGTCGCGTTCGACGGGGGAGGTGCGGAAGATCTCGGCCACCGCGATGTTGACGACCGTCACGACCGCCATGGCGCCCGCCGCCACGGGGTGCCCCACCGCCCACAGGGCGGCGGCGCCGCCACCGAGCACCAGCGCCTTCACCGCGAGGACCAGCGGAAGCCGAGGCCGCAGCCGCGCCCGGGGTGCGGCGAACAGCGCCCAGAGCACGATGCCCGCCAGCGGAGTCCCGACGCCGAGCAGGATCCGCAGGACGCCCTCGTGGCCTGCGCCGAATCCCCACCAGCCCAGCGAGCCCAGCGCGGCGAGTTCGAGCAGGAAGGCCACGAGTTCGTTCGCGGCGTACCAGGGCCGCGCATCGAGCCCGGCCGTACCGACATTGTCCCCCGCCACGTGATCCTCCGTCTGTTTCGGTACGCCCAGCATGACAGTGGTGGCCGGGGCGTGGACAGGCCGGCCGGCGCCCTCTTCCTCATGTCCTGCTCGGTGACGGCCGGATGGGGTGGGAGCCGCTCACCCGGCTCACGGACCCGGCCGTACCGGCCGACCGGAACTCGACGGTGACCGACCGGAGCCGACCGGCGGCCCTCGCCCCGCCGCCGTGTCCGTCCGGCACCACCAGGCCGGGCCGACCCGCACACCGGTGCCGGTCCTTCTGACGGAGGGCCACCGGCTGGCTCTGCGGGGGGAGGCGGTCCCGACCTCGGGGGGAGGCCGCGGTGGCGGCGCCGCAGCCAGAGTGGAGGCAGCCGGAAGGGATCCGGCCGCCATCGGGAGGGAACCGAGATGACCACCGCCACGCCGCACCCCCGCTCCGCACGACGGCTCGCGCGCCACGCCGCCGTCGTCGCGCTGGCCGGTGCGGGCCTGCTCGCGACGCTGACGCCGACGGCCTTCGCAGCCTCCCCGACCCCCGGCGCAGCGCCCGCCCCGACCGCCGTCGCCTCGGCCGCCGCCTCCACCTCCGCCGGACAGGACCGGGCCGCCGCACCGTCGACCGTCACCGACCCGGCGGCGCTGCGGGCGGCGCTGCGGGCCATGGTCGAGGAGGGCGGCTCGTCGGCGGCCCTGGCCGAGGTCCGGGAGGACGGCCGCACGGTCTGGCAGAGCACCGCGGGGGTCACCGACCTGGCGACCGGCGCGCCGGTGCCGAACGGTGCCAGGTTCCGGATCGGCAGCGTCACCAAGACCTTCGCCGCCACCGTGGTGCTCCAACTCGTGGGCGAGCGCCGCATCGGACTGGACGACCCGATCGAACGGCACCTCCCCGGGCTCGTCCCCGGCGGCGGTGCGATCACCGTGCGCCAGCTCCTGAACCACACCAGCGGGATCTACAACTTCACCGACGACGAGAGCTTCAGCACCAAGGGGGAGGAGAACCTGGAGCGGTGGCTGACCGTCGGCCGCTGGACGACCTACCGCCCGCTGGACGTCGTGCGGATCGCCACCGCCCATCCCCCGTACGGCCCGCCGGGTGCCGCCTGGAACTACTCCAACACCAACTACGTCCTGCTCGGGATGATCGTCGAACGCGTCACCGGACGCACCTGGGACGAGGAGATCCAGCGCCGGATCATCCGGCCGCTGGGGCTGCGCGACACCTCGATGCCCGTCACCTCGCCGGTCGTCCCCGGGCCGCACGCCCACGCGTACATCGAGCGGCCGACCGGGCCGACCGACATCACCCTCCTGAACCCGTCCGCCTTCGGCCCGGCCGGCGCCGGGATCTCGACCACCCGTGACCTGGCCCGCTTCAACGCCGCGCTGCTCGGCGGCCGGCTGCTGCGCCCGGCGGAACTCGCCGAGATGAAGAAGCAGGTCGACACCGGGCTCGGCTTCACCTACGGCCTCGGGCTGACCCGCTACCCCACCGCGTGCGGCGAGTACTGGGGCCTCAGCGGCGGCATCCCCGGCTACGGCACGATGGTCAGGGGCGACGCCTCCGGGCGCCGGCAGGTCGTCATCTCGTTCAACCCGTACCGCGAGTCGGAGGCCGCCGGCGACACCTTCGACACCCTGCTCCTTACGGCGACCTGCGGCAGTGCCGGCCCGGGTGCCGCCGCCGCGACGCCCGGAAGCTGACGGCCCGGCCCGTCACGGCCCACCGCGGCCCGTCGCGGAATGCGGCCCGGGCCGGGGAGCACGCGGCTCCCCGGCCCGGGCCGGTCTCTCGCACCGCACGGACTACGGCTTGGCCGCGCCCGTTGCCGGACCCGCAGCCGAACCCGCAGCCGAACCCGCGCCCGCAGCCGCGTCCGGACCCGCGGCCGGACCCGCGCCCACCTTCGCCTTCGCCGAGACGGCGACGTAGTCGACGCGCATCGGGTGGCCGGGCTCCGTGGCCGGGCCGGGGACGCCCCCGAAGGCGGCGGGGAGGTTGCCGCCGACGGCGACGTTCAGGATCAGGAACAGCCCGCGGCCCACGGCCTTGTCCCAGGTCGCCCGGTCCATCCGGGCGGCCTCGACCCGGTGGAACTCGCGGCCGTCGAGGTACCAGCGGATCTGCTCGGCGCCGGCCGTCAGGTCAACCTCCACCGCGTACCGGTGGAAGCCGGTGCGGCACTCCGCCCCGCACCGCTGGTCGCCCGAGCCGAGGCCGCGGGGCTCCTGGCAGGGGCCGCCGTCGAGGACGCCGCAGTGCATCGTGCCGAAGACCGTGTCACGGCCGTTGACCTGCTCCATCACGTCGAGCTCGCCGATGGCCGGCCAGCCGGTGTAGCCGTTGCGCAGGTCGGCGCCGAGGGTCCAGAAGGCGGGCCAGTACCCGGCGGCGGCGGGGCCGGTGACGTCGGGCAGGGCGAGCGAGGCCTCGATCCGCAGCACGCCGCCGGGCGGCGGGGCGAAGTCGGCCCGGCGGGACTCGATCCGGCCGGAGGACCACTGGCCGTTCCCGTCCCTGGTGGGGACGATCTCCAGGGCGCCGCGGCCGTCGAGGCGGACGTTGGCGGGCGAGTCGGTCATCGTCTCGATCTCGCCGGTGCCCCACTGGGGCGCCGGGCAGCCGGGATAGCAGGTTCCCAGGTCGTACTGCCAGTTCGCGGCGGACGGGCGGCTGCCGGCCGGGCCGTCGAAGTCGTCCCGGAGCAGCTGGGTCCAGCCGTCCGCGCCGACCGGGCCGGCAGGACCGGCAGGACCGACCGGGGCAGCCGGGCCACCGGGGGCGGCGGCCTTGGCGGGCAGCGCGCCGGCCTCGACCAGCAGCCGGTCCAGCCGCGGGGTGAGGACGACGGCCGCGACGTTGGTCAGGTGCGTGTCGTCCCGGTAGAGCAGGATGCGCTCCAGGACGGCGGGGCAGCTCCGGCCGTTGCCGGGGCAGACGACCGAGTTGACCTCGACCGACTGCACCCCGGGCTGTCGGCCGGCGGCGATCTCGTCGGCCAGCGGGTCGGCCCACAGGGCCTGATCGCGCGGGAACTCGCAGGCGGCCGGTTCGTCGGTGTGACCGGAGACGCAGGCCGGCACGTCGGTGCCGGGGATCGGGGTGTCGCGCAGGTAGACGATCGGCACGCCCAGCTCGCGCAGCGGCGCGAGGGTCTTTTCCCAGCCCTGGAGCAGGAGTTGACGGTCGTCGGTGTACCGGTTGAGGGTCGAGACCACGATCAGCCGGGGCTTGGGGCCCTCCTTGAGCCGGGTCAGGGCGTTGGCGCGCCAGGTGTCGCACTCCCGGTAGGTCCGGCCCAACTGCGGGTTTACCACGGTGAGTTCCGGCAGCGGGCAGCCCTGCTTGACCAACTCCTCCAGTGCCCAGCGCCGTTCGGCTGCCACGGCGAGCAGTGCGGAGAACCACTGGCCGGCGTGCGAGTCGCCGAGCAGCACGATCCGGTCCGGACTGTCGACCACGCCGAAGCGGCAGTCGGGGCTGGTGGTGGCGGTCGGCGCGACCTCGCACTCGCCGTCGGGCGGGAAGTCCTTGCGGGCCTGGACGGCGTCCGGGACCACCGCCGGACCGCCCTTGGGCGGGGTGGCGGTGCGCACCAGCAGCGAGGTGCCGTCCGGCGAGCCGGGCGGCAGGCCCTGCAGGTCGACGGGTGCGGCGGGGCCGAGGTGGCGCAGCGTCCCGGTGCCGACGACCAGCGCCAGCACCACCGGGATGACCACCGCGGCGAGGCCCAGGGAGAGCCCCCGGCGCGGGAGTTCGGAGACGGTCCGGCTGCGGCGCAGCGGCCGTTCGACCCAGCGCATGACGGCGGCGGCGGGCAGTGCGGCGGCGGCCGTGAGGGCCACCTTGACCGGCCAGTCGAGGGCGCCGAACTCGGCTCCGGCCAGGACCAGGACCGGCCAGTGCCAGAGGTAGAGGTTGTAGGAGAGGCGGCCGAGGGCGCGCGGCGCGCGGGTGCCGAGCACCCGGTCCACGCCGAGGGCGGAGGTGGCGCCGGCCCGGTCGGGCGTGCCGGCCAGGATCACGGCGGCGGTGCCGAGGGTCGGGACGAGCGCCGCGACGCCCGGGTACGGGGTCTTGCTGTCGTACGCGAGCACGCAGCCGACGACGGCCAGGGCGCCGCCCCAGCCGACCAGCAGGCGCAGCGGGCGCGGCCCGCGCAGCAGGTGCCAGGGCAGCAGGGCGAGCAGCGCGCCGACGCCGAACTGCCAGGCGCGGGAAGGGGTTCCGAGGTAGGCGAGGGAGACCGAGTCCTGCGTCCAGTGCAGCGAGAGCGCGAAGGATCCGACGGTCAGGACGGCGGCGAGCACGGCCGCCACGGGCCGGAGGGAGCGTCCGCGGCGGTCGGGGCGCCCCTTGCGGGCCACCCGCAGGACCAGGTAGCAGGCGAGCGCGAGCAGCGGCCCCCAGAAGAGGTAGAACTGCTCCTCGACGGCGAGCGACCAGAAGTGCAGCAGCGGGCTCTCGTCACGGCCGGCCGCCAGGTAGTCGGTCTGCTGGGCGACGAACCGCCAGTTGGCGACGGAGAGCGCCGCCGCGAGGACGTCGTGCTCCAGGTCGGCGCGGCGCAGCGGGACGGTGAGCCAGGCGCCGACCAGGGCGACCGCGGCGAGCACGATCGCGGCGGAGGGCAGCAGGCGCCGGGCCCGGCGGGAGAAGAACTCGCCGAGCCGGATCCGGCCGGTGGTGACGGCCTCGCGCACCAGCAGGCCGGTGATCAGGTAGCCGGAGATGACCAGGAAGACGTCGACGCCGACGAAGCCGCCGGCCAGGCCGGGGACGGAGGCGTGGAAGGCGAGGACCGCGAGGACCGCGACTGCGCGCAGGCCCTCGATGTCGGGCCGGAAGCCCGGCCGGGGCGCCGGGCCCGGGGAGTCGGAACCCCGGGAGACGGCGCCCCGGGGACCGGACCCCCGGGCTCCGGCGCCGCCGGACGGCGGGCCGGGGATGGTGTAGGCGTCCGGACGGAGTTCCGGAACCACGGGCGTTTCCATGGGTGGTGACGACCTTTCAACCCAGCCAGGGCAGCATCGGGCGGACCCAGCCGGAGGCGAGCAGAGCGGTGAGCACGAGCGTGGCGGTGGCGGCCAGCCCTTCCGGCCAGCGCCGGGGGAGCATGCCGGCGCGGCCCGCGGGAGCGGACGCACTGCTTCGGGCGTCCCCCCTGATCTCGCCCACCAGGTCCCGGATCAGCGGTAGGCCGATCTGCGCCTGCACCGCGAGGTACAGGCCGAGGCCCCAGTTGGGCTCCCATCCGTACCGGGCGACGGCCACGGCGAGCCCGGCCGCGCCGGCGCCGAGCGAGGCGATCAGCCAGGCCAGCGAGACCAGCACCACCCGCCGGGCCATCCCGCCGGGCTTGGCCTTGCCCGCGCCGGTCGGCACCCAGGCGGCGCTGCGGCCGCGCAGGGTGTGCCAGAACGCGGCGCCGGCGGCGACGCTCATCAGCACGTTGGAGCGGATCACCTCGATCCGCCAGCGGGTGCGGCTGACCCGGGGCAGCAGGACGTGCCAGAGCCAGAGCGGCGCGAGCATCGGCAGGACGTGCCAGGGCCTGATCTGGTCGGGGTACCAGAACATCATCACCAGCGGCGGCAGTGGCGCGACGAAGATGTTCACGGCGGCGGCGAGGTAGCCGACGATGCCCTCGTAGAAGCAGAGCCGCATCCGCCAGGGCGCGCCGATCCGCTTGAGTTCGGGCGAGCCGAGCAGGTGCAGGTTGCCCATCGCCCAGCGGTACTGCTGGTTGACGTAGGAGGCGAGGTTGTCGGGCGAGGTGCCCTTGGCGACCAGGACGGGCACGTACAGGGTGCGGTACCCCTTGGCGTACAGGCCGAGGCCGGTGAAGAGGTCCTCGCTGTGGTCGAGCCGGGCGAATCCGCCGGCCGCGTCGATGGCGGCGCGCCGGTAGACGGCGTTGCTGCCGCAGCAGATCGCGGCGTCGCTGGCGTCCCGGGAGGGCTGGATCCAGCGGAAGAACCACTCCTGGGCGGCGCCGGCGGAGCGCTGGATCCACCCCATCGTCTCGTCGGTGTCGAAGCACTGCGGGCTCTGGACGATGCCGGTCCGCGGGTCGGCGAAGTA
The DNA here is from genome assembly GCF_056437345.1 of Kitasatospora sp. NPDC042419. Lineage (NCBI taxonomy): Bacteria > Bacillati > Actinomycetota > Actinomycetes > Kitasatosporales > Streptomycetaceae > Kitasatospora > Kitasatospora sp. NPDC042419. Next base: position 125,075 of record NZ_JBWKAW010000017.1, on the reverse strand, counting down.
CGGGACGAGGTGGCGCAGGAAGTCGGGCCTGGGCGCGAAGTCGGCGTCCAGGATGGCGATGAACTCCGCCTTGCTGAGGGTGAGCGCGTGGTTGAGGTTGCCGGCCTTCTTGAGGTGGCCCCGGTCGGGGCGCACGACGTACTCGTAGCCGTGCCCGGCGGCGAGCGCGGCCACCTCGGGCCGGTCGCCGTCGTCGAGCACCCAGACGGTCAGCGCGCCGGGCCAGTCGACCTCGGCGACGGCCCGGTAGGCGTTCTCCAGGACGTCCAGCGGCTCACCGCAGGTGGGCAGGTAGAGGTCGACGGTCGGCAGTCCGTCCGGGTCCCAGGCGTGCACGAGGACTTCGTGCGACTGCCGGGTGAGCCGGCGGCTGCGCAGGCTGTTGAACGAGGAGAGCGCGAGCGCCACCACGTTGAGCGCCAGCACCGCGAGGAAGACCCAGAGGGCGGGCGTCCGCAGGGCGAACGTGAACATCGTCCCGGCCGTGAACACGAAGGCGGCCGAGGTGGCGACCAGCACCCAGCGGCGCTGCGGTCCGAAGTACCAGTAGAGCTCCTGATCCGAAGGAGGTTGAGGAAGGTGCCCGACGGGCTCGGCAGGCCCCGTCTGAGCAGGCGAAAGTTCTTGGACGGTCATATGGCCCCCACAGCCGTGTTTCTGACAGCTCCACGGCCACAGTACCGCATTGGTATAGACCATTCGTGCGCTCGTCCGGCGGCCGGACGACACCCCTGCCCCATTCGACCGACCCGCCCACCCACGCCCGTAAAGCAGCAGGCCACACCAGGGTTAACAGTCCTCCAACATCCCCGCGCCGACGTCCGCCGAGGCCCCGTCGAGGCCCCGTCGGCCGGCCGGACCGCAGCCACTCGCGGCACTTGTTCCCCCGCACGACACGCGATTGACACACCGGGCAACCGTGTACACGGAAGCCGGGCGGGAGGAAGTCCTCCCGCCCGGCCGGCACCCCTCTCCCCCGCCCGCCTTCCCGCGGCTGCCGAAACGACGGCGGGGCGGCAACCGGAGACCGGTTGCCGCCCCGCCGTGGGGACTCGATGGGGACCCAGTGAGGTCCGAGCGGATCAGACCGCCGGGACCGGGTAGGTCGGGTACTCCACGCCGGAGACGTACTGGACGACCCGGATGACCTGGCACGAGTAGCCGAACTCGTTGTCGTACCACAGGTAGAGGATCGCGTTGTCGCCCTCGACCTTGGTGGCGCCGGCGTCGACGATCGACGCGTGCCGCGAGCCGATGAAGTCGTTCGACACCGCGTCGGGCGCGGTGGTGAAGTCGATCTGGCGCTTCAGCGACGAGGTCAGCGACACCTCGCGGAGGTGCTCCAGGACCTCCTCACGGGTGGTCTCGCGGGCCAGCTGCAGGTTGAGGATCGCGATCGAGACGTCCGGCACCGGGACGCGGATCGAGCTGCCCGTGATCTTCGCCTTGAGGTCCGGCAGCGCCTTGGCGACGGCCGAGGCGGCACCGGTCTCGGTGATCACCATGTTCAGCGGCGCCGAGCGGCCGCGACGGTCGGCCTTGTGGTAGTTGTCCAGGAGGTTCTGGTCGTTGGTGAACGAGTGGACGGTCTCCACGTGGCCGCGCAGGACGCCGTACTCGTCGTCCATCGCCTTCAGCGGCGGCACGATCGCATTGGTGGTGCAGGACGCGCAGGAGATGATCTGCTCGTCCGGCTTGATCGTGTCGTGGTTGACGCCGTGCACGATGTTGGGCACGTCGCCCTTGCCCGGGGCGGTCAGGACGACCTTGTCGACACCGGGGCGCAGGTGCTTCGACAGACCCTCGCGGTCGCGCCACTTGCCGGTGTTGTCGATGAGGATGGCGTCCTTGATGCCGTACGCCGTGTAGTCGACCTCGGACGGGTCGTTGGCGTAGATCACCTTGATCGCGTTGCCGTTCGCGATGATCGTGCTGGTCGCCTCGTCCACGGTGATGGTGCCCTGGAACTGGCCGTGGATCGAGTCGCGCCGCAGCAGCGAGGCGCGCTTCACGATGTCCTGGTCACCGCCCTGGCGGACGACGATGGCCTTCAGCCGCAGACCGTTGTCGGAGGCCTTCTCGATCAGCAGACGGGCCACGAGCCGGCCGATGCGGCCGAAGCCGTAGAGCACGACGTCACGCGAGCCGGAGCGCTCGATCTTGCCGTCACCCGTGGCGCCGGCGACCGCCTCCGCGGTGAACTCCGCCACCGAGAGGCCGCGGCCGTCGTTGCGGTAGGTCGCGGCGAGCATGCCGAGGTCGATCTGGGAAGGGCCGAGATCGAGGGTGGTGAGCGCCTGCAGGAAGGGCAGCGTCTCGGTGACCGAGAGCTCCTCGCCGGCTATCTGGCGGGCGAACCGGTGGGTCTTGAGGATGCTGACCACCGACTTGTTCACCAGGGAGCGGCTGTGCAGCAGGACTGTGACGTCCCGCTCCCGGTGCAGTCGGCCGATGATCGGAATCATCGACTCCGCGATCTCCTCGCGGTTCTTCCAGTCCGTGAACACGTCGTCGTTGACAGTCACAAGTCCATCTTTCGAGCTAGGAGGGTGTACACATGCTAGCTCCGGCCCCGGCCGCCCACCGAAACGGGTCCCCGGGAGCCCCTCCCGCCCCACCCCGCCCACACCCCACCGGCCCCCGTCGGCACCCTCGGCTAACGCCCGCCGGGCACCGCGTGGTGGATCTCCGTGATGCCCGCGGCCGCGTCGAACCCGAGGACCGGGTCGGGCCGGTCGGAGAGCAGGCTCTCGTAGAGCGGGCGGTAGTGGGCGATCTTCCGGGGCGTCCGGCCGTCGGTGCCGAAGGCGGCCAGCAGGTCGCCGCCCCGGGCCGCGAAGCCGGTCAGCGCGGTGTGGTCGATCCAGACCTCCACGCCCGTACGACCGAAGACGAGGCTGCTCTCCTTGCTGCTGGAGCCGGTCAGCCAACTGCTGCGCAGCCGGGCCGTGCCCGACTCGCCGCGGGACCGGTACAGCGCGGTGCACCACGCGCTCGCGCCGCCGTCGCTCTGCCGAGCGGAGGTGAGCTCCGTGAAGTCCACGAACCGGGTGAGCATGCTGAGCTGGTTCACCCCCGAGTCCATCCAGCTGGAGCCGTACGCCGTGACGGCCTCGGCCCCCTTGAGGACGTACGGGTCGTAGAACGCCGAGGTGACGACCGTCACGGGCCCCCACTCGGGGTGCTCGGCCATCAGCGCAGCCGCCCAGTCCACCTCCGGGGAGAAGGCGAAGTGGTGGGCGGTGAACAGCCTCCCCCGGACGTCGAGGGCCTCGTCCAGGCTCCTGAGCCTGGCGAGCGAGGCCAGGTCGTGGACGAGGGGCTTCTCGACGAGCACCCTGGCCGTGGATCCGGCCAGGGCCTCGACCGCGAGGTCCGCGTGCGTGTCCGTGGGCGTGGCGAGCACGATCAGGTCCGGCCGGTGCTCCCGGAGCGCGTCGGCGAGGTCCGCGTAGTGGGGCGACGAGCCGCCGCGGAAGGTGGGCCGCCTCCCCGGGCGGGGATCGACGGTGAACTCCAGGGACACGCGGTCCTGCTCGGCCAGCACGGCGAGGTGGGTCTCGGCGATGATCCCGGCCCCGACCAGGCCGACGCGTACCAGGTCAGTCATTGCGGTGCTGCTCTCCTCTTGCGGTTCGGCTGCCGGTCGGGGCGGCCGGGCCGGTGGTCCGGCCGCCCCGACGTGTCACCGGTGGGTCACCAGCTCGGCCCAGCGTCCCAGCGACCCGGCCGGACCGTCGACCCAGTCCACCTGCGGCACGTGCTCGGCGGCCCGCCCGGCACCGTCGATCCAGCTGGTCGCGATGGGCACCCAGTAGGTGTTCCCGCCGGAGGCCCGGGTGCGGCGGTCGAGCTCGGACCGCGTCCGCCGGGCGGCGTCGTGGTCCCCGGCCAGCACTCCGAGCAGGATCTCGGCCACGTCCGCGAGGTTGTGGCCGCCGCGGTAGGTGATCCCGTCCGCCAGTCGCCGCGTGTCGCCGACGGCCTCCGCAGCGGCGCGGGCATCGCCGCCCAGCGCCAGGACCACCGCTTCGGCGGACCGGATCTTGACCAGCTCGACCGGGTTGGGCACCAGGTCCAGCAGGTCCCTGGCCCGGGCCGCCGCGGCCGACACCGCGGCCACGTCCCCGGACCAGCAGGCCGTCTGTGCCAGGTTGGCCTGGGCCTTCGCCTCGGCGGCGGCCAGTCCCTCGCTCCGGGCCAGGTCGATCGCCTCGGTGTAGGCGGTGGTCGCCTCGTCGAACCGCGCGTTGACCCGCCAGATGTGGCCGAGCAGCCGGAGCCGCTCCCCCTCGTCCTCCGGGCCCCGGCTGCGCTGCTCGCGCAGGGCCGAGAGGGCCGTCGCGAAGCGCCCGTTGAGGTAGTGGTGGTCGCAGAGCCAGTAGCGGGCGGCCGCGTCGAACTCACCCTCCAGCAGGTCCTGGTAGATCTCCGCCGCCGCCGAGTAGTCGCCGTGGTTGCGCAGGGCGTGCGCGAGGTGGATGCGCACCAGCTGCGCCGTGCGGCTGTCGTGCGGCAGCCCTTCCCCGGCACTGCCGAGCAGGTCGATCGCCTCCTCGACACGTCCCGTACGGCGCAGCTGGACACCCCGTATCGCGGCGCGGACCGCCCGGTACCCGGGGCCGTCGGCCGGACCGGCGGCGAGGCCGGCTCCGAGCTCCGACCACTGGCCGGCCTCGACCAGGCGCTGGGTGGCCTGGGCCATCCAGTCGTCGAAGACGCCGTGCGCGGCCGAGAGCCTGAGGCCGGACTCCAGGGCCTGCGCGGTCGCGGCACGCCCGGCCGAAGGGCCCACGCCCCGGCCCAGCCACGTCAGCAGCCGGCCGGCGACCTCGCTCCGGTCACGGTCGGACCAGCCGTCCGGAAGGGACCGGTCGGCCTCGCCGATGGCGTGGCGCAGCGCCGCGTGCAGGGCGTACGGCAGCGCGTAGGCGTCGTCGTGGGTGAGGAACGGCCTGCGGAGGAACCGGGCCACGCTGCCGTCGGGAACGCCCGGCTGGCCGGCTCGCAGCAGTGCGGCGTCGACCCGGTCGGTGAGGGCCGCCGTACGGACCAGGTCGCGTTCGTCACGGGGGAGGTCCCTGATCGACCGGGTGGCGACCGCGGTGAACGAGCCGCCGAAGTCCGCCACCGAGGGCTGTCCGCCACGCGCCAGCAGCGCGGCGAAGTGCGACACCGAGAGGTCCAGGTAGAGCGGAAGGCCCTGGCCGCCCGAGATGATGCGCTCCCGGACCTCCGCCGACATGGCGGGCTCCCCGTCCCGGGTGAGCGCCTCGCTGAGGTAGCTGTCGGCGTCGGAGTCCGAGAGGTACCCGACGAGGTGCTGGCGCGGTTCGGCCGTGTCGTTGCTGAAGTGGAGGTTGGGCCAGCACTGCGGTCCGGTGAAGTCGATCTCGGCCCCCGCGCCCGAGTCGGCCCAGTCGATGCGGTTGCGGCCGGTGATCACGAACAGCACGTTCGGCATCAGGTAGACGCAGCGCTGGAGGAGCCGTTCCACCGCCCGGTCGGCCCGGCCGTTGACCACCTCGAAGGTGTCGAGGAAGACGCACACCGTCGGCCGCTTGCCTGCGCGGCCGCGGCCCGGAAGCCTTTCGAGGTCCCAGGCCAGGAGGTAGGGGAAGTACGAGAGCGTCTCGTAGTCGGCGTCCGCCTCGACCAGTTCGGCGAACAGCTCGCAGTCCGAGAGCAGCCGCCCTTCCCGCACGCGGTCCCGGACGGCACGGTAGGTGGCCAGCGCCGCCCGGTGGGCGAGCCCCGCCAGGCCGCCAAGGCCCGCGGGGTCGACCTGCCTCACGCTCTCCGCGATCTGGTCGCCCAGCCCGATGCTCCGCGAGGCGCGGCGCAGCGCCGGGGAGGCGTCCAGGAACTCCTGCAGCGTCTCTCCGGGATGGGCACGCGCCCAGTAGGAGGCCAGCGCCAGGTCGAAGGCCGGCCAGCGGCTCCCCAGCTGCCCCAGGCCGGCGCGGAGGCGCAGCAGCAGGCTCTCGGTGTCGCAGGCGCCCTCCTCGGAGAGGTCGATCCGCACCGTCGTGACGTCGTCGCGGCCCTCGGCCCGCGCGTCGGTGAGGAGGCGTCGTTCCAGCTCGTGGGAGAGCGTCGTCTTGCCTATGCCGCCCACCCCGTAGAACGTCAGGACGTTGCGGCGGCCCTGTGCGCGGTCCACGACCGGCGAGACCTCGGCCTCGTCCAGTGCCCGGTGGAACGCGTCCACCGACCGGCCGAAGGCGGCCACCTCGTCGACCCGGTTGGTGAAGACCTGTTGCGCCGTCACTGTCGACGAGAGGCCGCTCATGAATGCAGCCCGCAGGTTCACACGTGCCATCCGGCCTCCTCGTGCGTGCCGTTCCGGGGTGCCCCGCCGGGGTTCCGCTACGGAGCAATACCCGGCTGAGATCCTGTCAGCAATCTTCTCCGCACCACAAGATGACCACGAGGAGTCGGTCGGAGCGGGTCAGTGGAGGGCGGGGGTGAGGGTGGCGGGGAGGTCGCCGCGCCGACGCGCCCGGTCATGCCGCCGCCCGCCGTCGGACGCGGGCCGACGGCGGGCGGAAGCGGATGACAGCGGGCCGCAGGTGGCGGTGGGCCGCAGCGGGTGGCGCCGGAGGCCGGCCGACCGGCGGGCCCCCGGCGCGACGGGGTCAGCCGGCCAGCTCCCCGCGGACCGCGCGGGCGGCGGCGACCAGGTTCTCCAGGGAGGCCCGGGTCTCCGGCCACCCCCTGGTCTTCAGGCCGCAGTCGGGGTTGACCCAGAGCCGCTCGGCGGGGATCGCCGCCAGCCCCCTGCGGAGCAGGTCCGCGGCCTCCTCGGCGCTCGGCACCCGGGGCGAGTGGATGTCGTAGACGCCGGGGCCGACCTCGCGCGGGTATCCCACCCCGGCCAGCTCGTGGGCGACCTGCATGTGCGAGCGGGCCGCCTCCAGGGAGATCACGTCGGCGTCGAGCTCGTCGATCGCGGCCATGATCTCGCCGAACTCGGCGTAGCACATGTGGGTGTGGACCTGGGTGTCGGCGCGGACCCCGGAGGTGCTGAGCCGGAACGCCTCGGTCGCCCAGTCCAGGTAGGCCGGCCGGTCGGCGGCCCGCAGCGGCAGGGTCTCGCGCAGCGCGGGTTCGTCGACCTGGACGACGGCGGCGCCGGCGGCCTCCAGGTCGGTGACCTCGTCGCGCAGGGCGAGGGCGACCTGCCGGGCGGTGTCGGCGAGGGGCTGGTCGTCGCGGACGAAGGACCAGGCGAGCATGGTGACCGGGCCGGTGAGCATGCCCTTGACCGGACGCTCCGTCAGTTCCTGGGCGTAGCGGAACCATTCGACGGTCATCGGGTGCGGGCGGGAGATGTCGCCGGCCAGCACCGGCGGCCGGACGTAGCGGGTGCCGTAGGACTGCACCCAGCCCTGCTGCGTGGCCAGGTAGCCGGTGAGCTGCTCGGCGAAGTACTGGACCATGTCGTTGCGTTCGGGTTCGCCGTGCACCAGGACGTCCAGGCCGGCCTTCTCCTGGTAGGCGACGACCTCGCGGACCTCCGCCTCCATCCGCTCCCGGTAGCCGGCCTCGTCGAGGCGGCCGGCGCGCAGGTCGGCGCGGGCGGTGCGCAGTTCGGTGGTCTGCGGGAAGGAGCCGATGGTGGTGGTGGGGAGCAGCGGCAGGCCGAGGCGGGCGCGCTGGGCCTCGGCGCGCTCGGGGTAGGCCTGGGCGCGGCGGGCGTCCTCGAAGGTGGTGGCGGCGACCCGGGCGCGGACGGCGGGGTCGCGGGTGAGTGCGGAGGCGGCGCGGGACGCCAGGTCGGCCCGGTTGGCGGCGAGTTCGGCGGCGATCGCGTGGACGCCCTCGCGCAGGCCCCGGGCGAGGGTGGTGATCTCGGCGGTCTTCTGGCGGGCGAAGGCGAGCCAGCGCGCCACCTGCGGGTCGAGGTCGCGTTCGCGGCCGGCGTCGAGCGGGACGTGCAGCAGGGAGCCGGACGGTGCGACGTCCACCCGGTCGGCCAGGCCGAGCAGGGTGGCGAGGGTGGTCAGTGACTTCTCCAGGTCGTTGATCCAGATGTTGCGGCCGTCGACCACGCCGGCGACCAGGCGCTTGCCGGGCAGGCCGCCGACGGCCGCGAGGTCGGCCAGGTTGGCGGCGCCGGGGCCGGTGAAGTCCAGGCCGACGCCCTCGACGGGGGCCTTGGCGAGGACCTTCAGGGCCTCGCCGGCCCGGTCGAAGTAGGTCGCGACCAGGATGCTCGGCCGGTCGGTGAGCGCGCCGAGTTCGCGGTAGACCCGGGCGGCGGCGTTGAGTTCGGCGGGGGTTCGGTCCTGGACGAGCGCGGGCTCGTCCAGCTGGACCCACTCGGCGCCGGCCGCGCGCAGGTCGGTGAGGAGTTCGGCGTAGACGGGCAGCAGCCGGTCGAGCAGGGTGATCGGCTCGAAGCCGGCGGCCACGCCGGGCGCGGGCTTGGCGAGCAGCAGGTAGGTGAGCGGGCCGACCAGCACCGGGCGGGCGCGGTGGCCGAGGGCGAGGGCCTCGAGCAGCTCGGAGACCGCCTTCGTGGAGTCGGCGGAGAAGACCGTGTCGGGCCCCAACTCGGGGACGAGGTAGTGGTAGTTGGTGTCGAACCACTTGGTCATCTCCAGCGGCGCGACGTCCTGGGTGCCGCGCGCCATGGCGAAGTAGCCGTCCAGCGGGTCGGCGTCGACGGCGGCGCGGTGGCGCGCCGGGATCGCGCCGACGGCGACCGTGGCGTCCAGCACGTGGTCGTAGAACGAGAAGTCACCGGTGGGGACTTCGTCGACTCCGGCCTCGGCCAGCTGCCGCCAGTTGTCGCGGCGCAGGCCGGCGGCGGTGGTCCGCAGGGTCTCGGCGTCGACTCGGCCGGCCCAGTAGCCCTCGACGGCCTTCTTCAGCTCCCGGTTCGGCCCCTGCCTCGGGTAGCCGTACACGGTGGCCTGCGGAGCGGTGGAACTCGTTGACACGGAACTCTCCTTCGCGAGTCGCGCTGCGATCCCGGGAGAGCACGCGGACGCGAAGGTACGGCAGCAGGGGCGTGGCACCGGGATGTGCCCGCCCGCTCCGCCGACCCGCCCTCGAGGTCACCGAGATCACCGCGTACGGGGTGCACGCGGGCAGTGGCAGGTCTTCGGACTCGCGGGCTCGCCCGCCCTTGAAGGGCGGACACCTACTGGCCGTCGCTTCCCGGGCCCCGGCGGGGCCCAGTGCATGTGACGGCGGTCGTTCCCACTCACCGCTGCGGGGCAGTCCCGGATTCCCACCGGGTTCCCTCTTGCGACGCGCCTGCCTGGCCGACAGGGCGAACCGACTGCGGGCCCAGCCTAGGCCCACCCGAGCGGCCGTGTCGGCGATTGTCCGGATGGCGGATGGCGGCGTGGGCAGGCGGCGCGGGCAGGCGGCGCGGCCGAACGGCGGACGGACAGCGGGCGGGCGGGCGTACAGCGGGCAGGCGGACGGCGGGCGGACGGCACAATCGCTGTCATGCAGCACATCTTCGTCATCGGCATCGGCGCGGGCGACCCCGACCACCTGACCCTGCAGGCGGCCAAGGCCATCGCCCGCAGCGACGTCTTCTTCATCCTCGACAAGAACGAGGAACGCCAGGACATGATCCGGCTGCGCCGGCAGATCCTCGCCGAGCACAGCCGGCCGGGCCATCGCGTGGTGGAGGTGTCGGACGCGGAGCGGGACCGCACCACCCCGGCGTACGCGGCGGCCGTGGAGGACTGGCGCAGCCGCCGGGCCGACCTGGTCGAGCGACTGGTCGCCGAGCACCTCGGCCCGGACGAGACCGGCGCGTTCCTGGTCTGGGGCGACCCGAGCCTCTACGACAGCGTCATCGCCGTGATCGACGAGGTGCTGGCGCGCGGGAGCGCGGCGTTCGAGTACGAGGTGATCCCCGGGATCAGCAGCGTCTCGGCGCTCGCCGCCCGGCACCGCACCACACTGACCCGGGTCGGGCGTCCGGTGCAGATCACCACGGGCCGCCGCCTCGCCGAGGGCTTCCCCGAGGGCGTGGACGACGTGGTGGTGATGCTCGACGGGCGCGCCGCCTTCACCGGGATCGACCCCGAGGGGCTGGAGGTCTTCTACGGCGCCTACCTCGGCACGCCCGACGAGATCCTCGCCGCCGGTCCGCTCGCGGACACCGCCCCGTGGATCCGCGAGCTGCGCGAGGAGGCCCGCGCGCGCAAGGGCTGGATCATGGACACCTACCTGCTCCGCCGCTCGGAGGGCTGACGCCCGCTCGAACGCCGCCCCCGCACCGGCGGGGGGCGGCATTCTCGTGTGCGGATCCGTGCGCGCGTCCGCGTCCGGGTCCCCGCGTTCGGGTGCGTGAGCGGGCCCGGGAGCGGGTCGCACAGGAAATGCTTGACGTTTGTCGACCGCGAGTAGGTGAGGTTAGCCTCACTTCATATACAGCGTCCAACGGGAGCTGCGGATGGCCCATCGACCATGTCGCGCCGGCCTGCCTGTCCAGCCCCGTCCGGACCAGACCCACCCCCGCCGTGCCGGCCCGGACGGTCCCGGCCCCCACCGCAGCGGCTCCGTCCCCCGTGACGGCACCACCTGTCGTGGCGGCCCCGCCCGCGGTGACGGCACAGCTCGGACCGGCCCCGCTCCCGGGCGGCAGGGTCCGGCACGGCCGGGTGTGGGCGGCAGCCGCCACCACCGCCGTCACCCTCCCGGAGGGACCGCTACCTTGACGATCCCGCAGACATCCCCGTACACCGCACCGGTCCGGAGCACGCCGCCGACCGCGCCGCGCACCGCCCGGCCGCGCACCGGCCGACCGGCCGGGTCACCGACCGCGCCACCGACCGCAGCCGCCGGAAGCGCGCGGCGATGACCCGGACCGCCCGGCAACTGCTGCGCCTCATCACCGGCTCCGCGCCGCCGCCGTTCGCCCTGGTGCACCGCCCGGGCACCACCGGCCCCGGCATCCTCGACGTCCTGACCGGCACGGTGAGCCGCCCGGTGCGGATCGCCGACCTGCCCGTACCAGACGCCGACGCCCCCGGCCGCCACCACGTCCTCGCCCTCCTCCCCCGGCCGCAGCCCGGTGGCCCCGGCCACCCGGCCCCCGGCGAAGACCCCGCCGCCACCGCCCCGGCCACGTCGACCGCGCTCACCGTCACCGGGCAGGCCCTCGCCCCGGTCGCCGAAGTGCTCCGCCTGCTGCCCGCCACGCCGGTCGCCCTCACCGGCACGGACGCCGTCGCCGACTGGTCGCCCGCCACCGCACTCGCCCTCTTCCGGCGGCTGCTGGGACGACAGCCCGGCTCGTACTGGACGTTCGTCGTGCACACCGGCGACCACACCTTCATCGGAGCCCCGACCCGGCGCCACGTCGGCCTCGACCGCGGCACGGTCGTACTGAACCCGGTCGGCGGCACCCACCGGTACCCGACCGACGGGCCGGCCACCAAGGGCCTCCTCGCCTTCCTGGCGGACCCCGAGGAGGCCTCCGGGCTCTACCGGGCCGTCGACGAGGGGCTCGGGACGGCGGGTCGGCTCTGCGAGGACGGCGGCCGGATCACCGGCCCGCGACTGAGGAGCACCCCCCGGCTCGCCCACACCGAGTACCTGATCGAGGGCCGGACCACCCGCGACGTACGGGAGATCCTGCACGAGACCCTGCCCGCACCGGCCCTCCCGGGCGACGCGGCCGGCTCGGTCGGCGCGGCCGAGTCGGCCGGCGGCCCGGGCCACCACCCCGGCGTGATCGCCCTGATCGGCCGGGACGGCCGCGGCCGCCAGGCCCTGGACTCCGCCGTCCTCGCCCGGACCGCCGGCATCGACGCGGCCGGCCGGCTGCGGATCCACCCCGACCCGGACCCGGTGCGCGGGTCGGGCCCGGTGGCGGAGGCGACCCGGCGGAAGGCCGAGGCCGCCGGCCTGCTCGCGGCCCTGGCGGCTGGCGCTCCCGCTCCCGATCCCGATCCCGATCCCGATCCCGGGGAGCGGACCCCGGAAGCGCCCGACCACGGCTCGCACCCCGCAGTCCGCCGCGCCCTCGACGCCCGCAACGAGCCGCTCTCCGCCTTCTGGCAGGCGGAGCCGGGCGAGCGAGTGCAGCCGGTGCCCGCACTCGAAGGGCGCCGGATCCTCGTCCTGGACTCCGGGGACGCGCTGACCGCCCTGGCCCGGCCCGTGCTCACCGCGCTCGGCGCCACCGTCGAGGTCCGCCGGTTCGGCGAACCGGACGGCTCCGGCCCGAAGGCGCACGGCCCGCACGGCGCGCACAGCCCGCACGCCCCGGAAGGGCACGCCCACCCCGGTGACGGCCCCGACACGTACGACTCCGACGTGTACGCCGCCGACGCGTACGGCCTGGACGGATACGACCTGGTCGTCACCGGCCCCGGTCCCGGCGACCCGCGGCAGAGCGGCAGCCCCGGGATCGCCCGCCTCCGCGCCGCCACCGCCCGGCTGCTCTCGAACGGGACCCCGTTCCTGGCGGTCGGCCTCGGCCACCAGGTGCTCTGCACCCTGCTCGGACTGGCCGTCGTCCGCAGACCCGTCCCGCAGCGGGGCGTCCAGCGGACCGTAGACCTGTTCGGCAGGGCCGAGCCGGTCGGCTTCCACACCGCCTTCGCCGCCCGCTGCGACACCGAGGACTTCCCCTCCCTCTGGCGCCCCGGCACCGTCCGGGTCTCCCGCGACCCCGCCGACGGCGAGGTCCACGCCCTGCGCGGGCCGGACTTCGCCTCCGTGCAGTTCCACCCGGCGTCCGTCCTCACCCACAACGGCCCCGCGATCCTCGGCGGCCTCCTCGCCGATCTGCTGGCGGAACCGGCCGGGACCGCCTGAGACGTCCGGGAGGCGGACGGGCGGCACCCGCCTTCCGCCTCCCGGGCCGTCCCCGGCCCCGCACCGCGCCCGACTGGACCGGGAACAGCACCGCCGCAGCGGAGACCAGGGCCGGCGACCGGTGCGGGCGACCCCGCCGGCCGGAACGGTCCCGGCCACGCTTGGACAGTGTTCGAGCGGTGCGCGGAACCCGGCCGACGGGCCGGGCCAGTCGCCGGGAAAGGCCAGGTCGCAGGGGCTCCGAAGGGTGCCCCGGGGGGACGCCGGAGGCCGGGCGGGGCACGACACGGCCTCTCGCCGGACTCTCGGGCGCTGAACTAGGGTCGCCGTATGATCCGGTCCCCGCGCAGACGCTCCCGCATGGCCGAAGGCCTCCCGCCCATCACTGCGGAAAAGATCGTGGCCGCCGCGCTGGAGCTGACCAGGACGCACGGACTGGACAACTGGTCGATCCGTCAGCTGTCGGGGGCCCTCGACGTGTGGCCGGGCGTGATCTACCACCACGTCGGCGACCGCGACGCCGTGGTCGCCGAGGTCACCGACGCCGTCGTCGCCGCCATGCCCGTCCCGGACCGGGACCTGCCCTGGCGGCAGTGGTTCACCGCGTTCCTGGTCGACGGGCGGGTGGTGATGCGGCAGCACCCCGGCGTCGCCCGCCGAATGTGCCTCGTCGGCCCGACCGTGCCCGCCGCCCTGCCCGTCATCGACACCGGCGTGCACATCCTGGAGCGCGCCGGATTCGGCGCGGACGCCACCCTCGTCTACCGCTACCTGCTCAACAGCGCCTTCCTGCTGGTCGCGTCCGAGGACGACCGCGCCGCGACCCCCGCCACGCAGTACGAACCGCACGGCGTCCTCACCCCGTACGAGGACTCCCCGGACCACCCCGGCCTGGCCGCCGCTGCCCGGGACGCCCGGGACGTCCGGGAGCGTGCCGCCGGCGGACAGACCGCCGAGGAGGCCGCCGCCGCGTTCCACGCCTTCACGGTCGCCCGCGCCCTCGACGGCGCCGAGGCCCTCCTCCCCCACGGAGCCCGCGGAGCCGCCTGACCCCCGCCCGGCCGGCCACCACAGCGCGGACCACCCGGCCCACCAGCCCTGCCAGCCCTGCCAGCCCACCAGGAGCCTCCCGCCGGACCGGTACATCCGCCCGGCCCGACGAATATCACCTGATCAGGTGACAGGCCGCCACCGGGCCCCGTGCCGCTCGTGGGTGTGTCCGGTGGTCGGATGCACTGGTCGGCATGCGCATTCCACATCGAACCGGGCGAATCGTTTCGTCGCTCGCCCTCCTGGCAGGCACCCTGCTGGGCGGCGGTCTACTGGCCACACCGGCCCAGGCCGCGATCTCCTTCACCAAGAGCGTGGACAAGGCGACCGCCTCTCCCGGGGAGAACGTCACCTTCACACTTCGGTACACCTGCTCGGTGACCGAGTGCACCAACGGGCAGATCACCGACACCCTGCCGGCGAACATGGAGTTCGTCGGCTGGTCGCCCGACCCGTCCACGGTCGACGAGGCCGGTTCGACCGTGCCCGCCCCTGGGGCGATGGGCGGCACGATGGACATCCAGCTGAGGAGCCTCAGCCCGGGGACCACGGCCACCATCACGGTGGTGATGAGGTACCCCAACTTCTCCACCCCCAACGGGAGCGCCTCGACCAACACGGCCACCATGACGGCCGACGGGCAGACGTCCCAGACGGCGAGCGCCGACACCTCGGCCCAGGTGCAGCCGCAGTACACGGTCACCAAGGGCGTGCAGACCTCCAGCAGCGACGGCCGCACGGTCACGTTCCAGTTCAGTGCCTGCGCCACCGACCTGGTCCCCAACGTCGACCTCACCACCAGCCGCCTGCTCGACACCCTGCCGCCCGGCGCCGTGGTGGACACCGGCCGCTCGCCCGGGTGGTCCCCGGTCGCGCCCGGTCCCAACACCTGGGGCTACGACATCGGCGAGTTCGTCTCCGGCAACGGCCGCGGCGGCTGCCGCATCCCGGGCGCCCTGGTGGTCAACTTCCCGGAGAGCGACTTCCCCAACGGCACCACCGCCACCAACACCACCGACCTGCTGGGCTCCCCGCTCGGCGAGGCCGAGCGCGAGCTGGACGACGACAGCGCCGTCACCGGCACGTTCCAGCCGCCGGCCACCGGCGTCGTGGTCACCGCGAGCAAGGTGTGGCAGTCCACCGTCGCCTCCGGGGACATCAACTCCTTCAGCCTCTCGGCGACCAACACCGCCGGTCCGGCCACCAGCCTGACCATGACCGACCCCGGCACGGGCACCACCGAGGGCCTCTACAACTGGATCTTCCCGCAGTCGATCCAGCTGGAGGCGTGGAACCCGACCAGCATCGCGCTCACCCTCCAGTACCGGCTCAACGGTGACCCGACCTGGCTGACGTTCACCCCCGGCAGCCCGTTCAACGGGTCCACCCCGCGGCGGATCACCTTCGTCGAGGGCGCGGGCGACCCCGCCGCCGACAACCTGGGCATCCCCGCCGGCCGCTGGCTCGACGGCCTCCGGTTCACCTGGAACGGCCCGATCCCCACCGGCTGGAGCCCCGGCAACGCCGTCCAGCTGGTGACCCAGGTCTCCGCCGTCGGCCACGACGGACGGCCCGCGCCGACCCCGCTGACCAACTGCCTGGACACCAGCGCCACCGACGGCACCAACAACGCCAGTGCCAACGCCTGCGCCTCCACCACCGTCACCCAGGGCACCAACCTGGGCGCCGCCAAGACCACCGTCGCCGGCTCGCTCACCTCCCCCGGCGGCAAGGTCACCTTCCAGGTCACCCCGTACAACCGCAGCGCCCACCCGCTGGACCGCCCGCTGGTCCTCTTCGACGTGCTGCCCGCCGGCCTGGTCTACGTCGAGGGCTCGGCCCGGCCCGACCCGAACTACCCGGACGCCAAGGCACCGGAGTCGATCACCGTCAGCCCCGGTCCGAACGGCAGCCAGGTCATCCGGATGCAGTGGCCGGCCGGCGCGCCCGACATGATGTACCTGCACGACGGCCTGGCCTACCGGATGCTCTTCGACGCCATGGTGGCCGGCAGCGTGCGGGGCGGCACCCTGAACAACGAGGTCTACGTCACCGTCGACCAGCCCACCCAGCCGGTCACCTGCATGAACAGCGGCTTCGACAGCGGCGTGCCGGACCTGCTCGACCTGAACTCCAACGGCAACACCACCGAGACCCTGTGCCGCGCCGCCTCGGGTGTCGAGGTGCAGGTGCCGTCGGTGCTGCGCTCCTTCAAGGAGGTCAAGGGCGACCTCGACTCCGACTACGTCAGCCTGGGCTCCACCACCCCCGGCGGCGGCATGTCGTACCGGATGACGGTGCGCAACGACTCGCCGGACCCGGTCACCGCGTTCATCGCCTACGACAAGCTGCCCGCCCCGGGCGACAACTACGTCCTGACCCAGGACGCGCCGCGCGGCAGCACCTGGACGCCCTCGCTGAGCGAGGCGATCACCAGCAGTGACCCGACCGTGGTGATCGAGTACACCACCAACCCCAACCCGTGCGTGGAGAGCGCCCTCGTCGACCGGACCGGCTGCGACGCCGCCGCCGTGTGGACCACCGCCTTCCCCGCCCCGGGAACGGCGACCTGGTTCAGGATCCACCGCGCGGGCACGCTCGCCTCGGGCGCGTCCTTCACCCTCACCTGGCCGATGGTCGCCCCGGTGGACGCCCCCGACGACGAGTACGCCTGGAACAGCTTCGCCTACACCGCCACCGACTCCAGCGGCCGGCAGCTGCTCCCCGCCGAACCCGCCAAGGTCGGCGTGGCGATCAAGCGGACCACCCCGTCGAACAACGCCCTCGGCGACCTCGTCTGGCAGGACCTCGACAGCTCCGGCATCCAGAAGCCCGGCGACCCCGGCGTCGCCGGCGTGACGGTGAAGCTGCTGGACGGCAACGGCCAGCCGATCCGCGACAAGAACGGCCTGCCGGTCACCACCGTGACCGACGCCGACGGCCGCTACCTGTTCGACAACCTCCCCGACGGCACCTACCAGGTCCAGTTCGACCTCGCGACCCTCCCCGCGGGCGCCACCGTCACCAAGCGCAACCAGGGCGGCGACCCGAGCAAGGACTCCGACGCCGACCCCGTCACCGGCCTCACCCAGACCGTCACGCTCTCCGGCGGCCAGCGGAACCTCGACCTCGACATGGGCGTCGTCCTGCAGACCTCCAGCCCGTCGCCGAGCCCCTCGCCCTCGCCGTCCCCGTCGCCGAGCCCCTCGCCGAGCCCGTCCCCTTCGCCCTCGCCGAGCCCCTCGCCCAGCCCGTCACCGTCGCCGAGCCCCTCGCCCAGCCCGTCACCGTCGCCGAGCCCGTCACCGAGCCCGTCGCCTTCTCCCTCGCCGTCGCCGAGCCCGTCGCCGAGCCCCACTCCGACGCACAGCCCGACGCACAGCCCGACACGCACACCCACCCCGACGCGCACCCACACCCACACGCACACCCACACGGCGACCGCGACCGCCACGAAGACGGTCACCGCCGGCCACGGCCACAGCAAGCACCCGACCGCCCCGCCGAGCAGCCCCTCGCTGCCGAACACGGGTGGCCAGCCCGGACCGCTGCTGACCGTCCTCGGCGGCATCGCCGTCCTCGGCGGCCTGGTGCTCTGCCTGGTGGCCTACCGTCGCCCCGGGAGGCACAGCTGAGCCGCCGACCGACCGGTGACCGGCCGATGACCGACCGCTGAACCCGTCCCCCGACCGACCGGAACCCCGGTGGCGCCGCAGACCTGCGGCGCCACCGGCGTGTCCGCCCCCGGTACGGGCCCGCGCCCCGCCACCGCCCGGTGCCCGGCACCCCCGCCCGGCGCCCGATCCGATGTGAGGAATCCGTCACGGTCGACGGTGGATCGCCGGACCACGGCGAGTCGGACCCCGGCTCCGCGTAGGGTTGGGCACTTCCCTCCGGTCGTCGATCCGCAAGGAGCCCCAGCGCAGTGTCCGACACCTTCGCCCACCTGCACGTCCACACCGAGTACTCGATGCTGGACGGGGCCGCGAAGAACGGCAAGCTCTTCGCGGAGGCCGAGAGACAGGGCATGCCCGCCATCGCGATGAGCGACCACGGCAACATGTTCGGCGCGTACGAGTTCTTCCACAGCGCCGCCAAGACCGGCGTGAAGCCGATCATCGGCATCGAGGCGTACGTCGCACCCGGCTCGCGCTTCGAGAAGAAGCAGGTCTTCTGGTCGCCCGGCGGCCAGCGGCCGAGTTCGGACGGCGAGGGCGGCAAGGACGTCTCCGGCGGCGGCCGCTACACCCACATGACCATGTGGGCACAGAACGCCACCGGCCTGCGGAACCTCTTCAAGCTCTCCTCGCTCGCGTCGATGGAGGGCTACTACATGAAGCCCCGGATGGACCGCGAGCTGATCGCCGCCAACGCGTCGGGCATCATCGCCACCACCGGCTGCCCCTCCGGCGAGGTGCAGACCCGGCTGCGGCTCGGCCAGTACGAGGAGGCGGTGAAGGCCGCCGGCGCGTACCAGGACATCTTCGGCAAGGAGAACTACTTCCTGGAGCTGATGGACCACGACCTGTCCATCGAGCGGGACGTCCGCGAGGACCTGCTGCGCCTCGCCAAGCAGCTGGACATCCCGCTGCTGGCCACCAACGACTCCCACTACGTGACCGCCGACCAGGCGGACGCGCACGACAGCCTGCTGTGCGTCGGCGTGGGCAAGAACAAGGACGACCCGAACCGCTTCAAGTTCCAGGGCACCGGCTACTACATCAAGACCGCCGCCGAGATGCGCGAGCTGTTCCGGGAGCTGCCGGAGGCCTGCGACAACACCCTCGCGATCGCCGAGCGGATCGAGTCGTACGACGAGGTCTTCACCTACGTCGACCGGATGCCGCAGTTCGACGTGCCCGAGGGCGAGACCCAGGCCTCCTTCCTCCGCAAGAAGATCGCCATCGGCCTCAAGGCGCGCTACGGGGACAACCCGAGCCAGGAGGTCCTGGACCGCGTCGAGCTGGAGATGGGCGTCATCAGCCCGATGGGCTTCGACGCCTACTTCCTCGTGGTCGCGGACATCTGCCAGTACGCCCGCGACAACGGCATCCCGGTCGGCCCGGGCCGAGGCTCGGCGGCCGGCTCGATGGTCTCCTACCTGACCCGGATCACCGAGCTGGACCCGCTGGAGCACGACCTGCTGTTCGAGCGGTTCCTGAACCCCGAGCGCATCAACCCCCCGGACGTCGACATCGACTTCGACGACCGCCAGCGCGACCAGATGGTGCGCTACGTCACCGAGAAGTACGGCTCCGCGTACACCGCCCAGGTGAACACCTTCGGCACCATCAAGGCCAAGGCCGCCGTCAAGGACGCCAACCGCATCCTGGGCTACCCGTTCGCGATGGGCGACCGGATCACCAAGGCCATGCCGCCGGACGTGATGGGCAAGGGCGTCCCCCTCGCGGACCTCTTCAACGAGAGCCACTCCCGCTACAACGAGGGCACCGAGATCCGGGCGCTGTACGCGAACGAGCCCGACGTCAAGAAGATCATCGACACCGGCCTGGGCATCGAGGGCCTGATCCGCGGCACCGGCGTGCACGCCGCCGCCGTCATCCTCTCCTCCACCCCGCTGCTCGACCTGATCCCGCTGCACAAGCGGGACAAGGACGGCGTGATCATCACCGGCTTCGACTACCCGTCGTGCGAAGCCATGGGCCTGATCAAGATGGACTTCCTGGGTCTGCGGAACCTGGGCATCATCGACCACTGCATCAAGATCGTGAAGGCCAACCGGGGCGTCGACGTCGACATCGAGAAGATCGCGCTCGACGACCCGACCACCTACCAGCTCCTCTCCCGCGGCGACACCCTGGGCGTGTTCCAGCTCGACGGCGGGCCGATGCGCGCCCTGCTGCGCCTGATGAAGCCCACCGAGTTCGCCGACATCTCCGCGGTGTCCGCGCTCTACCGGCCCGGCCCCATGGGCATGAACTCACACACCAACTACGCGCTGCGCAAGAACGCCCAGCAGGAGATCATCCCGATCCACCCCGAGCTCGAAGCCCCGCTGAGCGAGGTCCTCGGCCCGACCTACGGCCTGATCGTCTACCAGGAGCAGGTGCAGCGAGCCGCGCAGGTGCTGGCCGGCTACAGCCTCGGCCAAGCCGACCTGCTCCGCCGCGCGATGGGCAAGAAGAAGAAGGAGGTGCTGGAGAAGGAGTTCATCCCCTTCCAGGCGGGCTGCCGCGAGCGCGGCTACTCCGACGAGGCCATCCAGGCGGTCTGGGACGTCCTGGTCCCGTTCGCCGGCTACGCGTTCAACAAATCGCACTCCGCCGCCTACGGCCTGGTCTCGTACCAGACCGCGTACCTCAAGGCGAACTACCCCGCCGAGTACATGGCCGCCCTGCTCACCTCGGTGGCGGACGACAAGGACAAGATGGCGGTGTACCTCGCCGAGTGCCGCCAGATGGGGATCAAGATCCTCTCCCCCGACGTCAACGAGTCGGTGGTCGACTTCACCGCCGTCGGCAGCGACGTCCGCTTCGGCCTGAAGGCGGTGCGCAACGTCGGCGTGCCGGTCATCGAGTCGCTGGTGAAGACCCGCGACGAGAAGGGCAAGTACACCTCGTTCGCGGACTTCCTGGACAAGGTCGAGCTGGTGGTGTGCAACAAGCGCACCGTCGACTCCCTCGTCAAGGCCGGCGCGTTCGACTCCCTCGGGCACACCCGCCTCTCGCTGAGCACCGTCCACGAAACCGCCATCGACGCCGTCACCGGCCTCAAGAAGCAGCAGGCCATCGGCCAGGACGACCTCTTCGGAGCCCTGGAGTCCGACGCCGGCGCCCCGGCGATCGGCCTGGACTTCCAGCTGACCGACCGTGAGTGGCCGCGCAAGCAACTGCTCAGCCTGGAACGGGAGATGCTCGGCCTGTACGTCTCCAGCCACCCGCTGGACGGCGCCGAGCACATCCTCTCCCGCAACCGCGACACCTCGATCGCCGAACTCATGGGATCCGGCCGCACCGAGGGCGAGGTCCGGCTCGCCGGCCTGATCACCGCGGTCGACCGCCGGATCAACAAGGCGGGCAACGCCTGGGCGATCATCACGCTCGCCGACCGCGACGGCTCCGTCGAGGTGCTGTTCTTCCCCGCCACCTACAACCTGATGGCCGACCAGATGGTCGAGGACAACGTCATCTCGGCCAGGGGGCGGCTCAACGAACGCGACGGCAGCCTGAGCATCTTCGGCCAGGAGATCACCACCCTCGACGTGTCCTCCGCCGAACTCGGCACCAAGCCGCCCGTCCAGATCAGCATCCCGATCGGGAAGATCACCCCGGACGTGGTGTCCGACCTCAAGCTCGCCCTGCAGGACCACCCGGGGGACGTGCCGGTGCGGCTGCTCACCACCGGCTGGGACCGGAGCATCCTGTACGAGCTGGGCTTCCTGGTGAACCCGGAGAACGGCCTCGCCTCGGACATCAAGACGCTGTTCGGCACCCAGTCCTGGCAGGGCACGGTGTAGCGGCCGTTCCGGACCCCCCGGCCCCTCTCCGGGTGCCGGCCCCGACCCCGGCCCCACAACCGGCCCCGGCCCCGGCCCCGGCCTGCGGACTTCCGTGGGCCGGGGCCGGGGTCGGTTGCGGGTGTCCGTCAGGTCCGGGTGTCGCGTCCTCGCCCGCGGTGCGGCCACAGCGCCAGGCCCACGCCGCAGGCCGCGGCGGCCAGGCCGAGCAGGGCCGCCGGCCGGGACCACTCGCCCGCCGACAGCGGTGCGAACGCCACCGGCAGCACCAGGCAGGACGCGGCCACCGCGGCCAGCGCGCGGCCCGGCCCGACGGTCCGGCGGTGCGTACCGAAGGCGTCGAGCAGCAGCAGGTAGCCGGTGAGCAGCACGGTGACCGCGAGGGCCCGCCAGAACGGCGGCTCGCCGAGCGCGGCGAGCAGGACGGACCCGGCGGCCAGCAGGGTGGTGCGGGCCGCCGCCAGCCGGGCGGGCCAGGTGAGCGCGCGGACCGGCAGGCCCTCGGGGGCCGGGGCGGCCCAGAGCGCGAGGACGGCGGCCGCCACCGGGGCGGCGGCGCCGAACCGGTCCGTCGCACCGCCGAGCGCGGCGGTCAGGGCCAGGGCCGCGCCGGTGCCGCGCAGGGCGGTGCGCTGGAGCAGGCGGGCCCGGTCGCTGGACGGCCTCGGACGTCCGGCCGCGGCCGCGGTGTCCGGGCCCGTGTGCGCGCCCTGGCCCGCGTCCGTTCCCGAGTCTGTTCCCGCGTCCGGGCGGGTCTCCGGTGCGCTCCCCGGACCTGGCCCGACGGCCGGATCGGCCGTGGTGCCGGTCGTGGTGCCGGTCGTGGTGGCGGTGCTCTGCCTCGCGGTCACCGGGCCGGCCTCCCGATCCGGCGGCGCAGCAGGGGTGCGAGCGCCAGGTCGAGCGCCTCGCCCGCGGTGTGGCGGGCCACGGGGATGCCCCTGCCGCGCAGCGCCGAGCGCATCGCCTCGCGTTCGGCGCGCCAGAGGCGCAGCGCGAGGGTGTCGACCTCGTCCTCGGGGTCGGCCACCGGTTCGCCGGCCGGGATCTCCACCACGACGAGCGGGTTGCCGCGTTCGCGGACCTGGCCCAGCACGTCCAGGATCCGCTGGTCGGCCAGCGGGGTGAAGGCGTACACCAGGGCGTGGCCCGGCAGTGCGGCCAGGGGCAGGCGCGGGAGGGCGGGGCCGCGGTGGCGCCGGTCCTGGCGGACCTCCAGCACGCTCTCCACCATGCGGTAGAACTGGCGGTCCCCGCCGGCCGCGGTGAGCCAGCGCAGGTCGCCGCCGACCGCGATCAGGCCGACCCGGTCGTGCCGCCGCAGGTAGGCCCGGGTCAGTCCGCCGGCCGCCCGCAGGGTCTCGTCCAGGCTGGAGAGGCCGGTGACGGCGTCCCGGACGTCAACCAGGGTGTCCAGCAGGACGACCGCGTCGGCGGCGCGTTCGGCGGCGAACTGGTTGATCTGGACGGCGTCGCGGCGGGTGGTGGACGGCCAGTGGATGCGCCGCTGGCGCTCGCCCGGCACGTGCGGACGCACGCCGACGACCTCGACACCGGTGCCCTCGTGCGCGGTGATGTGCTCGCCGATCCGTTCGGGCAGGCGGACCGGGATCGGGGTCAGGCGGGAGGCGCTCGGCACCGGGAAGACCTCGACCTCGCCCAGGTCGGCGCGCACCGTCCGGCGGCCCAGCCCGCCGGCGTCGTAGACGTCGAGGTCGACGGTGCCCAGCGTCCAGCGGCCCCAGCTCCCGGCCCTCAGGACCAGGTCGAGCCCGTCGTCACCGATGGTGAGGGCCTCCAGGGTGAGGCCGGGGCCGAAGGCGAAGGTCGGGTCGAGCGGGCCGATCCGGCCGTCGTGCCGGAGGGTGATCCGCACGGTGACCTGCTCGCCCTCGAAGCAGCGGCGCGGCTCGGCGGTGCTCTCGGCGGCCAGTTCCGAGGGGCGGCCGCGCCCGGGGGCGGCCAGGGCGAGCAGCACGGCGGGGCCGGCCGCCAGGGCGAGCAGCCAGGGGCGGCCGGTGGCCAGGGCGGCGACGGCCGCGACGGCGGCGACGGTGAGCAGGCGCAGGGTCTGCTCACCGGCCCGCCAGTGCGGGGAGGGCGGGGACTTCGGGAGTCCGGCTTCGGTGGCCCAGGCGCTGCGGGCCAGCACGCGGCGGCTGACGGCGTCCGCGGTGGCGGCGGGAGTGGTGGGCGCGGCGGGGTCGGCGGGCACGGCGGGGGCGGGCGCGGCGGGGTCGGCCCGCTCCCCGGGCCGGCCGACGGCGGGTGGTGCGGCGGTCACCGCGCGCCGACCGGGGAGCCGTCCGCCGGGCCGGCGCCCGGGCCCGCAGCCGCACCTGCCGTCACACCTGCCGCCGCACCCGAGGTCGTGCGCGGCACGGTCTGCGGCGCCGGCACCGAGTCGACCAGCCGTGCCATCACGTCGTCCACCTCGACCTGGCGCACCCACAGCTCCGGCCGCAGCGTGAGGCGGTGGGCCAGCGCGGGGACGGCGAGCGCCTTGACGTCCTCCGGCGTCAGGTAGTCGCGGCCCTCCAGCATGGCGCGGGCCCGGGCCAGCTGGATCAGCGCGAGGCCGCCGCGGGGCGAGGAGCCGACCTGGATCTGCTGGTCACCGCGGGTGGCGTCGACCAGCGCGACCACGTACTCGACGAGGTCGTCGTCCACCTCGACCCGCTCCACGGCCGCACGCATGGCGAGCAGCTCGGCCGGGCTGCTGACGGGCTCCAGCACCGGCTCCGGCGCGGCCCGGTCCAGGCGGGCCCGGAGCAGCGCGGCCTCCAGCCCGGTGGACAGGTATCCCATCCGGACGCGGAGCAGGAAGCGGTCGAGCTGGGCCTCCGGCAGGGAGTAGGTGCCCTCGTACTCGATCGGGTTGGCGGTGGCGATCACCGCGAAGGGCTGCGGCAGGCGCCGGGTGGCGCCGTCGACGGAGACCTGCCCCTCGGCCATCGCCTCCAGCAGCGCGGCCTGGGTCTTCGGCGGGGTGCGGTTGATCTCGTCGGCCAGCAGGAGCTGGGTGAAGAGCGGACCGGGCCTGAAGACCATCTCCCCGCTGCGCCGGTCGTAGAAGGGGGCGCCGGTGACGTCCGAGGGCAGCAGGTCGGGGGTGAACTGGATCCGGCGGAAGTCCAGGCCGAGGGTGGTCGCGAAGGAGCGCGCCAGCAGGGTCTTGCCGAGCCCGGGCAGGTCCTCGATCAGGACGTGGCCGCCGGCCAGGACGCCGAGCATGACCAGGTGCAGGGCTTCGGACTTGCCCACCACGGCGCGTTCGATCTCCTTGACCACCTCGCGGGCGCGCTGGCCCGCCTGGTGCGGCGTCAGGACGACCGCCTCGGCGGGCCCGCCGCCCGGGGTGGGCGGGGTGTGCGCGGCGTCCAGGTCGACGGGCGGGCCGACGGGCGGGTCGACGGGGGCCTGGGGTACGGCGGTCATGGCTCTCCTGAGTGGCTTCTGGTCCGGTGTCGTGGTGGGGGTGGCGCCCGGGGTGCCGGGAGGTGCCGGCGCTGCCGGGGTTCCGGGCGCGCTGCGGGTGGTGCCGTGGACGGGCCCGCCGCGGCTACAGGGATTCGAGCCGGTCGACGAGGGCGCGGAGGACCGGTGCCGGGATGCTCCCGGCCGGGGCCGGGGCCTCCGGGTCGATCCACGGCCAGAGCCCGGGCCCGAGCAGTTCGGCGGCGCGGTCGCGGTCGTGGTCGGCGCGCAGGGTGAGGCCGTGGGCCTCCGACAGGCGTGCGGCGAACAGCCGTTGGAGCCGGCCGCGCAGGGCCTGGCCGTCGCCCTGCGGGTCCAGGCCCTGGCGGACGGTCCAGCGCCAGTCGCCCAGTCCGGGCTCGTACGCCTCCATCAGCCGGGGGCGGCGGCGCAGTCCCTCCTCCGCGAAGCCCGCGCCGCCGACGAACCGGCCGGCGACCAGGGCGGTCGCGGTCAGCAGGACCGCGCCGGCGCCGACCGCGGGCAGGCCGCCGACCAGGCCGAACACGACCTCGGCCAGGACGGCCGGCACGGCCAGCTCGATCAGGCTGTGCCGCACCGAGCCCGGTGTGATCTCCGGGCCGCGCGATCGCCCGCCCGGTTCCGCCCGCCCGGGCTCGGGGGCGCTCACCGGCGGTCTCCCGGCGCGCCGGTCCGGCTGCCCGGCCCGCTCCGCCCCGGGGGGCCCGGGGGTCCCGCAGGCTCCAGGTGCTCCGGGGACTCCAGGCGCTCCGGGGACTCCAGCTGCTCCGGGGACTCCGGCGGCCCGTCCGTCCGGCTCTCCAGGCGGGCGGCGACGGCGTCGAGGGCCGTCCGCGCGCGGTGCACATGAGTGTCGTCCATGGGGTGGGTCGAGTAGCGGGCCTCACGGAACAGCGCGGTGAGGGCCCGGGTGTGGACGGGGTCCACACCGTCGTGGGCCACCGCGCGGTCCAGCAGCTCCGTCGGGCTGTCGCAGTCCCGCCGGGACACCCCGGAGGCCGCGAGCGACCCCTCCATCGCCGCGTAGCAGGCGATCACGGCGGCCCGCGCGTCGTCGCCGGTCAGCGCGCGCCGGCCGGTGACGACGGCGGCGGCCAGGACGTCCCCGGTCCGCGGCGGTGCGGCGGGCAGCAGGCCGGGCGGCTGCCGCCGGCCGAGCCGCAGCCGGCGGAACATCTGGAGGAGGACGACCACGAGCACGGCCAGCAGGGCCAGGACCAGGGCGGCGGCGAGCACCGCGAGGAGGGGCTCGACCGGGTCACCGGGCTCCCCGGCGGTATCCTGGTCGTCCGGGATCGGCACCGGTTCCGTCGGTCGCGCCTTCGGTTCGACGACCGGCTCCGGCCGGTCGGCCGCCCGGCTGTGGAAGACCACCATCAGCACCGGCACCGCGACGGCGACTCCGGCCAGCAGCACGACGGCGGCCCCCCGCAGCCGCTCGGCCCACGGCGTCGGCCCGACGAGGTGCCGGACCTCCTCGCGCAGCCGCGAGGCGAAGCGCCCGGCGACGACGGCCCAGGCGAGCGCGAGCAGCACCACGGATCCGAGCGTGCGCACCGGCCCGGTGACGGCCGTCCCGAGCAGCCCGCCGTCCGGCCGGAGCGCGGCCGCGGCGAGCAGTACCCCGGCCACCACCAGCACGACGCCCGGCACCCGTCCGGCACCCGCCGCCCGGCGCCCACGCCGCGCCGCGTCGTCGTTCATACGGATACCCCCCGGTGTCCCCCGTGGTGCAGACCAGTGCGCACCGGAGTGCAGCTTCGCATGCCGACTGTCGCGCTGTCACGCCCCTCGCCCGCCGGACCTCCCCACCCCTCAACTTCCCTCCCCCGCAAGGCCCTCCACCCACCCGCCACCGCCCACGACCAGACCCCGGCCGTCGCTCAGAGCAGGTGGGCCGGTGGGTGGTCAGCTGTGGTTGACGATGACGGAGATGCCCCAGGCGATGGCGGCGAGGACGGTGGCGAAGCAGAGGGTGGCGAGTGCGCGGGCGGCTGGGCCGGCTGTGGGCGGGGTGGTGGTGGCTGGGGTGCCGGGTGGGGGTGGGGGGTTGAGGGCGCGTAGGCCGATGGCGAAGAGGGCCGGTAGGCCGGCGCCGGCGAGGAGGCCGACGAGGAGGATGCGCCAGAGTGCGTGGAGGTTGATCCAGGAGGTCACGAGGGTGCCTCGTTGATCTCGGGTGTGGGGGTGAGTGAGCCGGTCCAGGCGGCGTTGACGTTGTCGGGTGTGACGGGTGTGCGTCGGGAGGCGGCGAAGAAGGCGGTCGAGGCGAGGAGGAGCAGGACGAAGACGACGACGACGCCGGGGGTACCGCCGATCGCGTGGGCGGTCCAGTAGGCGGCGGCGCCGACGAGTGCGGAGGCGGGCAGGGTGAGCAGCCAGGCGAGGGCCATCCGGCGGGCGGTGTTCCAGCGGACGACGGCGCCTTTCCTGCCGACTCCGGAGCCGAGGATCGAGCCGGTGGCGACGTGGGTGGTGGAGAGGGAGTAGCCGAAGTCGGTGGCGGCGAGGATCACGGCGGCGGAGGCCGATTCGGCGGCCATGCCCTGGGGTGGTCCGATGTCGAGGAGGCCTTTGCCGAGGGTTCGGATGACGCGCCAGCCGCCGAGGTAGGTGCCCAGGGCGATGGCGATCGCGCAGGAGGTGATCACCCAGGTCGGCGACTGGGCGCCGGTGTGGAGGGTGCCGTTGGCGATGAGGGCGAGGGTGATGACGCCCATGGTCTTTTGTGCGTCGTTGGTGCCGTGGGCGAGGGAGACCATGGAGGCGGAGCCGATCTGGCCGAGTCGGAAGCCGTGGTCGCGGGGGCGTTCGGGGACGTGGTGGGTGAGGCGGTAGACGAGGTGGGTGCCGGCGACGGCGACGGTGCCGGCGATGAACGGTGACAGGGTGGCGGGCACGATCACTTTGGAGACCAGGCCCTGCCATTTGACGGCGGAGGTGCCGGCCGCGGCGATGGTGGCTCCGACGACGCCGCCGATGAGTGCGTGCGAGGAGCTGGAGGGGATGCCGAGGTACCAGGTGGTGAGGTTCCACAGGATGCCGCCGGCCAGGCCGGCGAAGACGACGACGAGGGTGACGTCGGCGCTGTCGACCAGGCCGCCGGCGATGGTCGCCGCGACGGCGGTCGACAGGAACGCGCCGACGAGGTTGAGTGCGGCGGAGAGGGCGACGGCCACGCGCGGGCGCAGGGCCTGGGTGACGATCGAGGTCGCCATGGCGTTGCCGGTGTCGTGGAATCCGTTGGTGAAGTCGAACCCCAGCGCGGTGACGACCACCAGAGCCAGGACCGCGTCGTTGCCGGTCACGGGCCCGAACCTAGCCCGCCGGCCGGATCGGCCCGATCCCCCGACGACCCGGCGCGCCGGAGCGCCACCGGCCCGCCACCCGATCGGACCAACGGCACGGCGTGCGGCCGCTACACCGGCGGCTCGGGGTAGTACTGGATGCCGTGCCGGACCTGCCGGGCGCGCTCGACCGAGTGCAGCCTGGCCACCAGGTGCAGCGCCATGTCGATGCCCGCCGAGATGCCGGCCGAGGTGATGAGGTCGCCGTCGTCCACGAAGCGCTCGTCCCGGCGGACGTCCGCGGTGGGCTCCAGCTCGGCGAGCAGGTCGAGTGACGACCAGTGCGTGGTGGCGGGCCGCCCGCGCAGCAGCCCGAGCCGCGCCAGGACGAGCGCGCCGGTGCAGACGCTGGTGGTCAGCGAGGCGGTGGCGGCCAGGCCGCGGACCCAGTCGAGGTGGTCGGCGTCCTCCAGCAGGGGGCGGGTGCCCTGGCCGCCGGGGTGCAGCAGCACGTCCGGCGCGGGCATCGCGTCCCGCGCTTGGTGGGCCTGCACGGTGAGCCCCTTGGCGCAGAGCACCGGGCCGCCGTCGCGGGAGACGCAGCTCACCGCCCAGCCGTCCTCCGGGAACTTGCGGGTCCAGTAGGAGAGGACTTCCCAGGGCCCGATCGCGTCCAGTTCCTCGACCTCGGGGAAGAGCAGGATCGCGATCTGCCGAGTGGTTCCGTCGTTCATGGCCGCCATCAAAGCAGAGGGTCCGGAACGCCCGCCAGCAGAATTCTCCCCCGCGGATGCGGCGAGGACCCGGTATCCGGCGCATGTCCGGAACCGGCCGCACGCGCGCAGCAGAGTCGGGGCGGATTCACTCCTCCCCGCACGTCCGAACGCGCACCGGACGACCGGTCGACAGCCGTCAAGTCGCGCCAATTCACTTGTGCTACAAGATTTCTGACGATGAGACAGATCGTTGACAGCGGTACGGACCCGTGCCTGTCGGGAAGAAGTCCGTCGACGGCCGTTCGCCGCGGGACGCGCGCCGGGGGCGTCGTGGAGGTCCGGGCGGGGCGCGCCGCCGACGGCGACGCCCGCACCCGGACCTCGGGTCACCTCATCGCGCCGCGCCCGCCACCGCGCGCTGGGCGTACTCGACCGCGCGCAGCGCGTGCGGGATGTCCTCGTCCTTCTGGGGGAAGTTCAGGACCAGGGTGGAGACGCCCAGGTCGAGGTAGCGGGCGAGCTCCGCACCCACCTCCTCGTGACTGCCCACCAGGAAGGGGCAGAACTCCAGCGTGGTCCGGAACGGGTGGAGCCAGTAGGCCCCCCGCGCCTTCCCGGCACCGGACGAGTCCTTCCAGAGCCTCCGGTGCCACTGGGAGTCGACGTCGCCCTGGGCGGCCTCGTGCGCGCGCTCGGCCCACTCCGCACCCGGGTACCTCCGGTGCGCGACGTGCCACGCCTCCTCGCTGTCGTCGCGCGCGATGATGCCCACGCGGATCCCGACCCCGGCGAGGGCGGAGGGGTCGTCCGCGTACTCCTCGACCGCTCGCGGGTACGTGAGCCGGGTGCATCCCAGCGCCGTGGCCGCGTCGTGGGCGTCCGTCGACGAGCCGCCCAGGAAGACCCGCGGCTCCAACCCCTCGGGGAGCTTGGGGTACAGCACCGCCTTGCGCAGCTCGAAGTGCTCGCCCTTGCGAGTCAACGGCTCCTCGGCCCGGAGCAGTTCGGAGACCATGCTCCCGTACTCGACGAGCCGGTCGTAGCGTTCGCGGTGCGGGAGGAACCCCGCCAGCGCGTCGAGGTCGGGGCGGTAGCCGCCGGTCACCAGGTTCAGGTCGATCCGCCGGCCGTGCAGCGAGGCCAGGCTGCTGACCATGCGGGCGGCGGCGTACGGGTGCATGTAGACGGGCTGGACGGCGACCAGCGGGACCAGGGAGGTGGTCCGGTGCAGGATCTGCTGCGCCGCCAACCAGGGGTCGAAGGACGAGTTGTCCGTGAAGATCAGCAAGCCTTCGAGACCGGCGGCCTCGGCCCGGGCCGCCGTCTTCATGATCGACTGCGAGAACTCCTCGGGCGGGCGGCCGTAGGACGGCGGACAGGTGGCGTAGACATCGATCACGGCGGTCTCCTTCGTCGGCGTGGACCCGACCATGCAAAACCGCCCCGCCCGTCATGGGCAGCCCCCGAAAGCGGGGACAGCCCGAGGCCCGCGGCGGCGGGGTTCAGCGGACGGGGGTGCCGGGGGCGGGACGGCCGGCGGGCAGCAGGCGCACCGTGGCGGCCAGGGCGACGGCGACGGCGAGCGCGGCGGCCAGCGCGGCGGTCTCCGGGCCCCAGAGCTGCCAGGCGAACCCCATGAGCACGGACGAGCCGAGGTAGCCCAGGGCCTGGCCGCTCTGGATCAGGGCCAGCCCGGTGGTGCGCAGCCGCGGGGGGAGCACCGGGCCCGCCAGTGCCATCAGCACGCCGTCGGTGGCGGCGTAGAAGAAGCCGTAGAGCGCCGGCACGGCGAGGACGAGGAGCCGGCCGTGCGCGGCGCCGGCGAGCAGCAGGTAGACCGCGGCCAGCGCGGCGTACCCGGCGAGGACGACGATCCGCCGGCCGTACCGGTCGGCGAGGTACCCGACCGGGACCGCCAGCAGCAGGTAGGACAGCGCGGTGCCGACGGCCAGCAGCGGGAACCAGCCGACGGACACCTCCTCGCGGCGCTGCAGCATCAGGTAGACGAAGCCGTCGCCGACGGTGGCGAGTCCGAGCAGGCCGGCCGCCGCCAGCAGGCGGCGGACCGGGGCCAGGCGCAGCAGTCCGGCGGAGTCCCGCAGCGACGCCCCCTCCCCCGGCGGCCCGGGTTCCCGGTGGTCGCGGACGAACAGGACGAGCAGGACGAGCCCGAGGAGGCCCACGCAGAAGCTGGTGACGAAGACCGCGTCGAAGGCCTGGCCCGCCGCGGCGAGCACGGCCAGGGCGACCAGCGGGCCGGCGAACGCGCCGGCGGCGTCCATCGCGCGGTGCACGCCGAAGGCCCGGCCGAGGGCGTGCGGCGGAGCGGACAGGGTGATCAGGGCGTCCCGGGGCGCGGCCCGCAGGCCCTTGCCGGCCCGGTCGGCGGTGATCGCCAGCCCGATCGCCGGAGCCGAGTGGCCGGCCGCGAGCAGGCCGATCCGCGCGGCGGCCGAGAGTGCGTAGCCGAGGCCGGCGACGGCCTTGCGGCGCCTGATCCGGTCGGCGAGGTAGCCGCCGACCAGGCGCAGCAGCACGGTGGCTCCGCCGTACAGGCCGTCGAGCGCCCCGTAGGCCACGGGGCCGAGCTGGAGGCCCATCACCAGGTAGAGCGGCATGACCGCGGTGACCATCTCCGCGGATATGTCGGTGGTCAGGCTGACCGCGCCGAGCGCGAACACGTTGCCGCCGACCGCCTTCCAGCGGTGGCGGCCCGGTCCGGCACCGTCCGGGGCGCTCGTGCCGGCGTCGATCGTGGTCAGGTACACGGGCAGTGATCCTCCGGGTTCGGGGCCCAGGGCGTGTTCGCAAAGTCCCGCCGGGGCGGCGACGCGGCTTTGCGAACACGCCCTGGACCGGTCAGCGCAGGACGGCGGGTGACTCCGCGCCGGCGGCCAGGAGGACCGGCTCCCCGGAGCCGTCCGCGGGGACCCGCCAGACGTCCGAGCCGGTTCCGGAGCGGGGCAGGGCGTAGGCCACCGTCGCGTCGTCGAGCCAGGCGGCCTGGTCGTCGACGCTGCGGGTCTCGGCCAGCGCGGTCTCGGTCAGGTCGGCGAGGGTGAGCACGGTGAGGCGCCATCCGCCGCCGGGCAGCGCCTTCTTGTACGCGAGCCGGGTGCCGTCGGGGGACAGCGACGGGCACTCGACGTTGTCCTTGAGTTCGTGCAGGTCGCGGGCGGCGAAGTCGCCGGCCACCAGGCGGCGGTGGCCGTCGGTGGACATGGTGGCGTAGAACCGGTTGTCGTCGGCGGCGAACGTGACGCCCCAGAAGTTGGCGTCCGGGGCGGGCGGGCGTCCGTCGACGGTGAAGTTCTCCAGGTTGCCCGCGAGTTCGCCGGTGCGGGTGTCGAGGATCCCGGAGCGGGTGGAGAACCGGCCGCCGTTGTAGGAGTCGCCCGCGACGAAGACCGTCCAGGAGACCATGCGGCCGTCGGCGGAGACCCGGGCCCGGCTGGGTACGCCGTTGAGCGGGATGTTCCGCACCTCCGCGAGGGTCCGGTCGAGGACCACGAGGCGGGCCGAGACGGCGCCCTCGCGCAGGCAGACGCCGGTGCCGGCGGCCGCGTAGAGCCGTGCGCAGCCGACGGGCGCCACGGTCCGGCCGCCGTCCTCGTGCCGGACCGCGAGCCGGCCGGTGGCGGTGTCGCGGACGAGCAGCCCGGGCCCGTCGAGGGTGACGCCGGAGCCGGCGGCGCCCGGCGCCGGTCCGGCGCGGAGGACGGTGTAGCCGACGGCGACGGCGGCGAGCAGGACGGCGCAGGCCAGCGCGGTGACGATGCGCCTTCTCACGGTGGACGTCCTTCCTACGGGTCGGGCCGGGTCGGGTCAGGCGGGGCGGCTCAGGGCGGGGCGGGGCTGCGGCCGGGGTGGCGCGCCCTTCAGGAGGCCGTCCACACGTCCGTGATCGGGGCGGCCGTCGCGGCGTTGCCCAGCGGGCTCAGCCCGTAGGCGTCCTCGATCGTCCGCAGCACGTTGTAGTGGTTGATCTGCTGGGAGTACGTCCCCGGCCGCACCTTGTCGCCGACGAACACGGTGGCGATCTGGTTGACCGAGCTGAAGTTGTCCTCGTCGAAGGTGACGACGAGCAGGCTGTTGTGGGTCTTGGCCCACTGGGCGTAGCCGTCGAGGTTGCCCTTCAGCCAGGTGTCGCCGTCGCCGACCGAGCAGTCGTGCATGTCGTTGCACAGGTCGGGGATGACGAACGAGACCGTCGGCAGCTTGCCGTAGTCGGCCGGGAAGCCGTCGTAGCCGACGTGGGCCGTGGGCGGGACGTTGTCGAAGTTCACCCAGGGGCTGTGCTTGCGGACGTAGCGGCCGCTGGTGCAGCCGGTGAACCCCTCGGAGGGCAGGCCCTCGGAGTAGCCCTTGAAGGTGAGCCCGGCCTCGATCAGCTGGCTGCCCAGGTTGGCCTTGCCGGTGAGGTCCACCGGGCAGGCGTCACCGGTGACCCCGTGCTGGGAGCCGGAGAACAGGGCCATGTAGTTGCCCTGGCTCGGGTGGGTGACACCGAACGACTGGCTGAAGCTCGCGCCCTGCGCGGCCAGCGAGTTGATGTACGGCGCGTTGTGGTTGCCGATGACCGCCGAGTAGTCCTTGTTCTCGAACAGGACGATGACGATGTGGTCGTAGCGGGGGACCGGGGCCTTCGCGGCGGCTGCCGGGGTGCCCGCCGAGGACCCGGACCGGGTGGTCGCGACCACGACGGCCGTCAGGGCGACCAGGGCCGCCACGACCGCGGCGGTCACGAGTTTCGTCCTGCTCATGCTGCTCCCTGCTCGTCGGGTCGGTGAAGCCGTCGGTGAGGCCGTCGGTGAAGCCCTCGGTGAGGCCGCCGGCAAAGCCGTGGGTGGGGTGGTCGGTGGAGCCGCGGGACGCGGGCGGCCGGGTCACGGCGGGCGCGGGACTCCGGCGCGCGGTCGGCGCGGGCACCGGATCGCCGACCTGCCGGTCGGTCCCCCACCCGCACCCTGCGAAGATGCATGCGTCAGCACATGATCATGCCAACCGCGAGGAGCGCCCATCACGTCACGTGAACCAGGTACACGGACCCCGGTCTCGGCCTCCGAGACGGTCAGTAAACTGCCGATCGGGCAGCAGGGCGGAGAGCTGAACCTTCCAAGATATCGGTTATCCGGTACGGAGGAGGAGATTCCTGCTTCCACGAAGGAAACAAGACATAACGATCTGAAATCCACGGGGGGAAAAATGATCAAGATAGACGTCCTGGACCGCAGCCCGGTCTTCCTCTTCGGCGTGAAGGCGGTCTTCACGGCAGCCGGGATCACGGACGTCACGACCCGGCTCTCCTCGGTCCAGGAACCGTGTTGGGCCGCGGACGTCCACCTGATCGACCCGGAGGCGGTCGTCGAGGCGGATCCGGTCGAGTACGTGGCACGGATCGCCAGACTCGCGCCCGTGATCATGCTCACGAGCAGCACGTCGGCGTTCCCGCCCTGGGCCTTCCTCGAAGCCGGGGCACGCGGCCTGGTCAGCCGCTTCGACGAGTCGGGCGTCTTCGTGGAGGCCGTCAAACAGGTCGCCGTCGGCGGGCTGTTCCGGCCGGAGGGCGAGGAGGCGGCGTCCGGCCCCCCGGACGCGGGGAGTGCCGCCGAGGCCGGTCCGGCGCTCTGCCTCTCCCGGCGGGAGGAGCAGGTGCTCGCGCAGATCGCGCACGGGCTGACCCACAGCCAGGTCGCCACCCGGCTCGGGATCAGCCGGCACACGGTCGACACCTACGTGAAGCGGATCCGCTCCAAGACCGGCGCGGGGAACAAGGCCGAGCTGACCCGCGCCGCGCTGCTCGCGCGCACGCACCGGGTGCCCGAGCCCTCGTCCTGAGGCACCCCGCCCGGCGGTGTCCCTCGTTCAGGCGTCATGTCCGCACCCGGCCGAAAGCCTAGGGTCGGGGGCCGGACACGGATGACGGGGTGATCAATGCGTACCAGTGCACCAGTCGGCCGACTCCCGCTCGCCGGCAACTGGTCGATGTGGGACCTGTCGGGACTGCGGAGCGCCGGGACACCCGCACGCCGTCTGCTCACCGATCCGGGACCGGACGGTCTCGGCCCGGTGCGCGACGCCGTCGCGGACCCGTGGTTCGTCGGCGCGATCGCCTGGCAGAACCCCGACCTGGTCCGCGACTGGCTCGGCGCGCGTCACCGCGCCGCGCTCACCGGCGCGCCCGTCCCGACCCCCAAGGCCTCGCACCAGCGGATACTCGGCGCCTACCTGCAGCGCTACGCCGCCAAGAACGACGTCATCGGCTTCTCCGGCCCCACCTGCGCGGCCCGTTGGAGCGACGACGCCGGACAGCCGCTGCTCGTCCGCCCCGGGCCGGGCATCACCGGCCCGCCGAGGGTCCGCTTCGAGCCCTGGGCGCTCTCCTTGCTGGTCGACACCTGGGCCGCCCGGCCGCCGCTGCGCTGGCACATGCCCGTCGCCCGGGACCGCAGCTCGATGGTCCACGAGGGCCGCTGCTTCCGCGGCGCCGGGCCGCAGGACCTCACTCCCCCGCAGGCGGAGATCCACCGGCGCGCCGACGGGCTGCGCAGCGCAGCGCAGCTCTTCGAGGAACTGGCGGACCTCGGCCTCGCGAAGGACCGGGAGTCCTTCACCGCGGAGCTGACCGCGCTCACCGGCCTCGGCATCGTGGACTGGCGCTTCCCCGTCCCGCTCGACCACCGGCCGGAGGCCGCACTGCGCGACCGGATCGCGCTGGTCCCCGACGAGGAGGTGCGCACCGAACTCCTCGACGCACTCGACCGCCTCGACGCGGGCCGCGCGGAACTCGGCCGGCTCGCCGCCGCCGGACCGGACCCGCTCCCGCTGACCGAGGCGATGTCCGCACTGGACGCCGAGTTCGCCTCGCTCACGGGCGGATCCGCGCGCCGGCAGGCGACCGGCCGCCGCACCGGCCACGGCCGCCGCCTCGTCTACCTGGACACCACCCGCGACGTCGAGGTCGTCATCGGCCCGGAGCTCCGGGCCGCGCTCGCCGAACCGCTCGGCCTCCTCCTCGACAGCGCCCGCTGGCTGACGGCCCGGGTCGCGGACCTGGTGCGGGAGACGCTGGGCGCCGCCCTCGACCGCCACGGACCGGAGCCGATGCCCCTGCTCGCCGCCTACCCGGACGTCCGGGCGGCGCTCGACGGCGGCCCCGGCGGCCGGCTGCGCGCCCTGCTCGACGAACTCCGCCACCGGTGGGCCGGGATCCTCGCGGCCTCCCCGGACCAGCGGCGGGTCGACCTCGACGTGTCCGAGGTGGCGGACCGGGTCCGGACGGCCTTCGCCGCCACGGACTACGGCTGGGCCGCCGCCCGCCAGCACTCCCCGGACGTGATGCTCGCCGTCGACCGCTGGGAGGACGGCCGCCCGGCCGACTTCCGCTGGGTGCTCGGCGAACTGCACCTGGGCGTCAACACCCTGGAGAACCGCGTCTTCGTCACCGGGCAGCCGGACGCGGACGTGATCGAGTCCTCGGTGGCCGAGGACTTCGCCGGCGGGCGCATCGTGTCCACCTTCGACCGCACCTCCGCCGAGTTCAACGCCCGGGTCTACCCGCCGCTCAGCTTCGACCTCCCGGACCGCTACCAGCACTGGGCCTGGCACGCCACCGACACCCTCCCGCCCGAGCGCGACCGGATCCCCGGCGCCGCGCTCTGGCTCTACCGCGACCGGCACGGCAGGCTCCGGGTCTTCAGCGTCGAGCGGGAGTTCAAGGCCGACGCGGTCGAGATGCTGGGCGAGTTCCTGAGCGGCTGCGTGGCGGAGCACTTCGGCGTGCTGCCCGCGGACTGGACGCACCTGCCGAGGGTGACCGTCGGCCGGCTCGTCGTCGTGCGCGAGACCTGGCGGATCCCCGCGCGGGAGCTGACCGGCACGGCGGACCTCGCCGCCCGCGGAGTCCCGCGGCACTCCTTCGCGATCGTCCCCGGCGAGGCGAAGCCGATCCTCGTCGACCTGGAGAGCCGGGTCTCCGCGCTGCAGTTCACCCGCTCGGTCCGCCGCGCCCTGGAGGCCGACCCGGACGCGGACGTCACCGTCTCGGAGATGCTCCCCGACTTCGACCAGCTCTGGCTGCACGACGCACAGGGCCGGCGCTACACGTCCGAACTGCGCGTCGTCGCCGTGGACACGACCCCCCACGAACGGGTGCTGCCGTGCCCCTGACCCCCGCCCCCGACACGGTCTTCGCCCCCGGGCTCGACGCACTCGGCCCGGCCGCCGCCCTGTTCGACGACGACTCCCTCGGCCTGTACGGCAGCGCCCCGTGGCTCCGCGCCCACGAGGTCCTGGACGACGGCACGGCCGGCTACCTCGGCGTGTCCGACCGGGGCACGCCGATCGGCGCGGGGCGGCTCGCGTTCCCCGCCGAGGAGCCGAACGCCGCCTACCGGCCGCACGTCATGTTCCCGTTCCGGCCGGACCGGCCGTACGCCCTGCTCGGGCCGCGCCGGGGCTACCGCGCCCAGCTGCCGCTGGCCGCGCCCGGCGCCGCCGGGGCCCTGCTCCGCGCGGCCGCCGAGGAGGGCGGGCGGCACGGCCGGCGCTGGCTGTACGCCCTGCACCTGACCACGCCGACGGCGGACGCGATCAGCCGGGACCGGGCCGCACTGCCGATCCTGGCACCGGTCTTCGACACCGTCGTCCCGCTCCGGGGCGAGTCCGTGCGGGAACACCTGGACAGCACCGGCGGCTACCGCCGCCAGCTCCGCCGCGAGCGCGCCCGGGTCGCCGCCATGGACCTGCTGCTCGGCCGGGAACGCCTCGCCGACTGCATCGAGGAGATCGTCCCGATGCGGCAGGAGACCTTCCGCCGGCACAACTCGCACCGGACCGCGGAGGACATGCTCCGCGAACTGCGGCTGATGAGCGATCGACTGGCGCCGTACGAGACCCTGTTCACCGTCCGGGAGCCGGTGGGCCGGCGCCTGCTCGGCTACTCGCTGTTCTACGAATGGGGCGGCTGGCTCTGGGGGCGCAGCCTCGGCCTGGCCGAGGAGCTGCGGACCAACACGACCCCGCTGATGTTCGAGCTGGAGTTCTACCTGCCCATGGAGCTCTGCTTCGAGCGCGGACTGCGGGCGTTGCACCTCGGACCCGCCAGCTACGAGAGCAAGCTGCGGCGCGGCGCCGTTCCGGTGCCGCTCTGGCAGGTGGGGCTGTTCGACGGCGAGGAGACGTTCCCGGCGGACGGCGTGGCGCGCTGGACGGACCACGTCCTGGACAGGTTCCGGGCCGAGTGCGACCCCCGGTCGCTGCCGACGGGCTTCCTCGCCGAGGTCCGCCGGCAGGCCTTCGCCCGCGGGCGCGCCCACTTCGGTGACGACCACCCTGACCTGGTGGAGACGGGGAGAGAGCATTGAGCACCGACACCACCGACACTGCCGGCACCCCCGGCACCGTCGAAGCCGTCGCGGCGGCCTTCAACCGGCTCTGCCGCGAGTCGCCCGTGCTGCGCACCACCGCCGCCGAACTCGCCGCCGGGAAGTACCGCTGGGAGGGCGTCAACAGCGGCTACCTGCCGCGGCCGGTCTTCGCGCCGCTCGGCGACCTGCGGTCCTTCGCGGAGGACGTGCTGACCGTCCTGCGGGTCACCACCCGGCTGCCGGAGCGCCTGTTCGACGGGGACCTCGACCGCTACTGCGCCTTCCTGGGCATCGACGAGCGCCGCGCGGCCCTCCTGCGGCGGCTGGACACGGCGCAGGCGTTCTACGGGCGCGCCGACGCGTACCACGACGGAACCGGCTTCAAGCTGCTGGAGACCGGCCTCTCCAGTTCGGTCGGCTGCGCCGAACAGACCGCGTTCAATCCGCGCACCTGGCTGTCGCTCCCCGAGGTCGACGCCTTCGCCCGCCGCCACGGGCTCGGCCACGCCTCGGCCGTCGAGACCCTGGCCCGGCTGCTCCGGCAGGCCGCCGGGACCGTCCGCCCGGGCGGCGAGCCCGTCGTCGTGCTCACCGAGGGGCCCGGTGCCCTCGCCGAGCACGGCTACGGGTGGCAGCCGCTGCGCGCCGCGCTGCGGGAGCTCGGCGTCGACTGCCGGGTGGCCGAGCTCGACGACCTCCGGCTCGGCCGCGGCCGCCTCCTGCTGCGGACCGGCTCCGGCGAGGTGCCGGTCGACGTGGTGGTGCGGTGCTTCAACAGCCACCAGGTGCTGTCCCACCCCGAGGGGCCCGCCATGCTGGAGACCGTGGCCCGGGCGCACGAGGAGGGCCTGGCGGTGTTCTGGTCGCCGCTGAGCACCGAACTGTTCTCCGACAAGGGCTGCCTGGCGCTGCTCTCCGACCCGGGACTGCGGGCCGCCGACCACGAGGAGCGGGCGGCGATCGACCGGATCGTGCCGTGGACCAGGCTGCTCACCGCCGACGGCGGCCCCACCCGGGACGAACTGCTGGAGGAGTGCCGGGCCCGGCGCACCGAACTGATCGTCAAACCCACCGTCGGGTACGGCGGGCGCGGCGTGGTCGCCGGCTGGGAGTGCGACCCGCGGCGCTGGGACGCGGTGCTGGACCGGGCGTCGCGCGGGTCCGCCGTCGTGCAGGCCCGGGTCACGCCGAAGCCGGAGCCGGTCTACGACCCGCGGACCGACCGGGACGAGCCCTGGGACGTCGTGCACGGGATCTTCTACTCGCCGGCCGGCTACACCGGTTCGCTCGCGCGCGCGGTGCCGACCGGCACGGGCGCCGTCATCAACCTCACGACCAACCAGGACATCCGGTTCTCCGCCGTGTTCCACCACGGCGGCGAGGAGGGCGGCGGCGCGTGCCCGGTGTGAACCTGACCCGCGGGGAGGCCGCCGAACGGGCCCGGACGGTACGGGTCGACCGGTACGCCGTCCGGCTCGACCTCGCCCCGGCACCGCGGGGCGGCACCTTCCGCTCCGTCACGCACGTCCGGTTCACCGGGCTCGTCCCGGGTGCCGCCACCTTCGTCGACCTGGTCGCCGCGGCCGTGCACTCCGTGGAGTTCAACGGCCGCCCCCTCGATCCCGGGTCGGTCTGCGCCGACGGCAGGCTCCGGCTCGACGGGATCGCCGCCGACAACGAGCTGCGCGTGGTCGCCGACTTCGCCTACGGCGACGGCGGCGGCCTGCACCGGTTCGTCGACCCCGACGACTCCGAGGTCTACCTCCACACCCGGTCCGACGCCGCCGGGGCCCGCCGGATCGCCGCGGTCTTCGACCAGCCGGACCTGAAGGCGTCGTTCACCCTCACCGTGACCGCCCCGCCGGGCTGGCGGGTGATCGGCAACTCGCCACCGGACGGCCCCGCCCGGTCGGAGGCCCGGGGCGAGGTCCACCGCTTCGCGCCGACGCCGCGGATCCCCCCGCACGCCGTGTCCGTCGCCGCGGGCCCCTACAGCGAGCTGACCGACGGGTTCGACGGCCGCTCCGGGACGGTCCCGCTCGCCCTGTACTGCCGGCGCTCGCTCGCCGGCCACCTCGACGCCGAACCGCTGTTCCGGCTCGTCCGCGACGCCCTCGCCCGCTGCGAGCGGCGCTTCGGGACGGCCTACCCGTTCGCCGCCCACCAGCAGGTGCTCGCTCCCCGGCCCACCGCACCGGTACCGGCGAGCGCGGGCCTGGTGACGCTCGACGACTCGTTCGTGTTCCGCTCGCCCGCCCACGCCGAGCCCGAACTGCGCGAGACGGCGGTGCTGAGGGCGGTCGCGCGCGCCTGGCTCGGCGGCCTGGTGACCCCCCGCTGGTGGGACGAGCTCTGGCTGACCGAGGCGCTGACCGCCCACGCCGCCGCGGAGTGCGCCGCCGGAGCGCCCGACGCGCACGGCCCCGCCGCCTGGGCCGCGTTCGCGAACACCGTCAAGAGCGCCGCCCACGCCCGGGAGCTCATGCCGTCGGCCGGCCCGGTGCTCGCCGAGGTGGCCGACCTGCGCGGCATCCGGACGGCCGTCGACCAGGTCACCTGGGCCAAGGGCGCCGCCCTGGTGCGGCAGTTCGCCGCCCAGGCCGGACCGGACCGCTTCGACGCCGGGCTGGGCGACTGGCTGCGCCGCCACGGGTGGGGCAACGCCACGCTCGACGACCTCCTGTCCGCGGTGGCCGACCACTGCCCCGGAGCGGAGCTCCGGGAGTGGTTCACGGCCTGGCTGCGCTCGGTGGGCACCGCCGTGCTGCGGCCCGTGATCGAGCCGGCCGCCGACGGGTCGATCCGTTCGCTCGGCATCGTGCGGGAGGCGCCCGCGCTGCCGGGCACCGGCGGCGGACCGACACCGCCGCCCGACCGGCACCGGCTGGGCGTCCGCGTCTACACCTCCGGCGACGGCGGGACGCTGCACGCCGAGGACCTGGAGGTCGAGCTGTCCGGCGCCCGGACCGAGGTGACGGCCCTGGCGGGCCGCCCCCGCCCGGCGGCCGTGCTGCTCAACGCCGACGACACCGCCTACGCCCGGATCCGGCTCGACCCGGACTCGCTGGACACGCTGGCCCGCCGCTACACCGCGCTCACGGATCCGCTGGCCCGGTCCCAGTTCTGGTCCGCGGCCTGGGACATGACCCGGACCGCCGAGCTGCCGGGCCGCCGCTTCGTCGGGCTGGCCGCCGCGGCCGCGCCGCTCGAACCGGAACCCACCCTGGTACGGCGGCTGCACGGCCGGGTGCAGCTGGCGCTGCGGCTCTTCACCGACCCGGCCTGGGCCGAGCGGGGCGGGGCGGACTGGGCCGACGTCTGCCTGGAGCAGGCCCGCGGCGCGCGGCCCGGCTCCCGGCGGCAGACGCACTGGTTCCAGGCCTTCCTGGCCTCCGCCTCCGCCCGCCACACCGGGCTCCTCCGGTCGCTGGCCGACGGCGGCCCGGCCGACGGGGCGGCCCCGGGGATCCCGCTCGGCGGCGGAACGCGCTGGTCGGCGCTGGAGCGCCTGGCCGTGCTGGGAGCCGCCGACCGGGACCTGATCGAGGCCCGGTCGCGCGCGGACGACACGCCTCGCGGACGGTGGCGCGCGGCGCTCTGCCTGGCCGCCCGCCCGGATCCGGCCGCCAAGGCCGAGTCCTGGGCCCTGATCACCGGGGAGGGCGCGCCCGATCCGGCGATCAGGCAGGCCACCGCCTCCGGCTTCGCCATTCCGGCCGCCCGGGCGGAGGTCCACGCCCCTTACGTGGCACGGTACTTCGAGGAGATCGACCGCTGGTGGGCCGACGGCGGCGAGGCCGGGCTGGCCCTCATCGGGCAGCTCTACCCGTACTACGGCGTCGATCCGGCCGTCCTGGAGCTCACCGACGCCTGGGGGGAGCGGACCCGCTCCGGTGCGCCGGTGCGGCGGCTGCTCGCCGACGCCCGCGAGACCATGCGGCTGGCGGTCCTGGCCCGCGCCGCCGACCGCGCGGACGACCGGGCTGCCGACCGCGCTACCGACCGCGCTGCCGACCGGGCGGACTATCAGGGGAACGACGGACGGCCCACCGCGTGAGCGGCGGCCGGGGGGCTGCGGTCCCCCGGCCGGTCCGCACGGCAGGCCCCTACAGGCACTGGGTGAGGTTGAGCCCGCCGTCCATCCGCAGGGTCACACCGGTGATCCAGCCCGCCAGGTCCGACGAGAGGAAGACCGCGGCGGCGGCCACGTCCTCCGGGGTGCCCAGCCGGCGCAGCGGCACCGCCGGCACCAGGTTGGCGAACGCCTGCGCCCCCGCGTCCGCGTCCTCCGAGGCCGGCCTGCCGAGCATGTTCTCCCAGACCCCCTTGGTCGGGATCGGGCCGGGCGCGATGCAGTTGGCCCGGATGCCGTAGGGCCCCCACTCGGAGGCCCAGGAGGCCGTCAGGGAGGAGATGGCGGTCTTGGCCGCACCGGCGTGGGAGAAACCGGGGAAGCCGTGCTCGGCCGCCGCGATGCCGATCGAGAGCACCGAGCCGTGGCCGGTGGCCTTCAGGTCGTCGAAGAAGGCGCGGGTCACGTGGTAGGTGCCCAGCAGGTCCGTCTCCAGGACGGCGCGCATCGCCCGGGAGGTCATCCGCTCCGCGGGCAGGCGGAAGTTGGCGGCCGCGTTGTTGACCACGATCGCGGCGGAGCCGCAGCGGGCCCGGACGAAGTCCCGCAGCCGGGCCACCTCGTCCTCCTCGCGCACGTCGCAGGGCACGCTCCAGGCCGGGCGCCCGGTGCGCCGGGCGATCTCGACCTCGGCGGCGGCGAGCCGCTCGGCCGAGCGGGAGGCGATGACCACCGAAGCGCCCGCCTCGGTGAGCGCGCAGGCGACCGCGAGGCCGATGCCGGTCGCGCCGCCGGTGACCACGGCCACCCGGTCGGCCAGCAGGACGGGGCTGAACGGGGGCGGTACGGTCATCGCACGCGGCTCCAGGATCTCGGGGGGACACCGGTGCCGGGGCGGCGGCCGTCGAGGCCCTCCCCCGGCAGCGTGATCCTCCAGCCGGCCGGGGCGGCGGGCACGTCCCCGGTTCCGGGGGCATGACCGGCGCGCAGGGCCTGCCTACCCTGATCCCCGTGCGCATGACCGTCAACCAAGCCTCCCCGCCCTGGTTCGTCCCGCTCGTCGAGAACCCCGACCGGCCGGTGCGCGTCTTCGCCATGCCCCAGGCCGGCGCCGGCTGCTCGACCTTCGGCGACTGCGCCGCGCGGCTGTCCGACAACGCGGCGCTGTACGGGCTGAACCTGCCCGGACGCCAGGCCCGGTTCGGCGAACCGGGCCGGACCGAGCTCGCCCCGCTGGTCGCCGAACTCGTCGAGGAGCTGCGCGGC
The DNA here is from genome assembly GCF_056437345.1 of Kitasatospora sp. NPDC042419. NCBI lineage: Bacteria > Bacillati > Actinomycetota > Actinomycetes > Kitasatosporales > Streptomycetaceae > Kitasatospora > Kitasatospora sp. NPDC042419. The sequence continues at coordinate 81,582 of NZ_JBWKAW010000017.1, read as the reverse complement.
TTCACCGACCGCCCCTACGTCCTGGTCGGCTACTGCTCCGGCGCCGCGCTGGCGTACCTGGTGGCCCGGGCGATGCACGCGGCCGGACTGCCGCTGCCGCGCGCGCTGGTGGCGATCTCCTTCCCCGGGCCCCAGTTCACCGAGATGGAACAGGACGTGCACGCCCTGCCGTCCGCGGAGTTCTGGGACCGGATCACCTCCTCCGGCGGCTTCCCGCCGCAGCTGGCCGCGCAGCCCGGGTTCCGGGAGATCTTCGAGCCCGCGCTGCGGGCCGACTACGAGCTGTTCGCGGGGTTCCGGTACACGGAGCTGCCCCGCATGCCGCTGGACGTCTCGGTGGTCATCGGCCGCCACGATCCGGCGCTGCAGAACCCCATCGACCTCGTCGGCTGGAGCGCCCAGACCAGCCGCACCTGCTCCGTGCACCTGGTCGAGGGCGACCACTGGCTTCTGGAGGGCGCCCCGGACACGGTCGCCCGTCTCGTGGAGGACGCATGCCGGACCACGGCGAACTGAACCGGAAGATCCGCGCCGCCTTCGCCGCGCACCGCCCGCCGGCCTGCACCGACCTGGGCGAGGACAGCAACTTCTTCGAGGCCGGCTACACCTCGGTCGGACTGGCCGCCGTGGTGACGGCGCTGGCCGACGACGGCGTGGAGCTCACCCTGATCGACGTCTTCCGCTACCCGACCCGGCGCGCCCTGTCCGCCGAGGCGGCCCGGCGCCACGGCGGCCCGCAGGCCCCGTCCCCGGGCGGCCGGCGGGCCCTTCCGTGGGAGACCGGTCCTCGGGACTGACCCCCGGCCCAGGCCGTACCGCACCCCCGTCACGCCGGCGGGGGGAGGGACCACCCTCCCCCCGCCGGCGTTCGCGCGCTCAGCCCGCCGTCGCCAGGGCGAGCTCCGCCGCCACCTGTTCGAGCACCCGGTCGCGGTGGTCGAGCAGGTAGAGGTGCCCGCCCTCGAAGATCCGGACCGGACCGGTGGCGGTGCTGTGCCGCCACCAGTCGGCCACCTCGTCCACCCGGACCTCGGCGTCGTCCGCCGCGGCCAGCAGGCTCACCCGCACGTCCAGCGGCGGCTGCGGCTCGTACCGGTACGCCTCGCAGGCCTCGAAGTCGGCGCGGATCACCGGAGCCATCCACAGCAGCAGTTCGCGGTCACGCAGGGCGGACACCGACGGCCCCGCCATCTCGTCCAGCCGGCGCAGCAGCGCCTCCTCGTCGAGGGTGCTCGCCGCCGGCCGCCAGGGCGCCAGGTCGGGCGAGCGCATCGCCGAGAGGAAGAGCTGCACCGGAGCCGGTCCGCCGGTGCTGCGCAGCAGCCGGGCCAGTTCGAAGGCGAGCAGCGCTCCCATGCTGTGCCCGAAGAACGCGAACGGCCGGTCGAGCAGGGGCGTCGCGGCGGTCCGGAGCGCTTCGGCCATGTCCGGGATCCGGCGCAGCGGCGGCTGTCCGATCCGGTCCTCGCGGCCCGGCAGCTGCACCGTCCACACCTCGGCGGCGAGGTCGGCGGGCAGCTGCCAGGAGGCGTACCCGAGCGAGCCGGAGCCCGCCCAGGGCAGGCAGAACAGCCGCAGGGCCGGATCGGGGTGCGGGGAGCGGCAGCGGAGCAGCTCCCCGGCGGTCCGGGTCACCGGCCGCCACCGGCTTCCACGATCTCCCGGAGCCCGCCGAAGGTCCGGACCTCCAGCAGCAGCCCGATGCTGAGTTCGAGGCCGTGGACGGCCCGGATGCGGCCGATGAGTTCCACCGCGGACAGCGAGTTGCCGCCGGCCTCGAAGAAGTCCTCGTCGTCGCCGGTCGGCGGGACGCCGATGGCGTGCTGCCACAGGCCGGCCAGGCCGGTCGGCGCGGCGGCCGGGGCGGCGGACGGGACGGCGGGTGCGGCGGGCGCGGCCGGGACCGTGACCGGTGCCGCCGGGGTGACCGGTACGGCCGGGGTGACCGGTGCCGCCGGGGCCGCCGCCGGTGCGGGCCGCGGGACCGGGTGGTCCGCCCGCGCCGCCGGGACGGGGGCGGCGGGCGCCACGGCGAGCGGTACCGGCCGGCCACCGACGTGGGGCCGGACCAGCACGGACCGCGGGGTGTCACCGGAGAGCAGCCGGAGCAGCAGCCGCATGCCCTCCTCCGGGTCCAGGCCCTCCTCCTCCGGACGCTCCGGGGCCGCCGCCGCGCGCGGGCCCGCGGCGGCCTGCGGCCGGTCCCAGCCCGGCTCGAAGGCGACCCGTCGCATGGTGAAGCCCTCGACCCGGGCCAGCACCGTGCCGTCCGGGGCGATCATGTCGACGTCCCCGATGGCCGTGTCCGGATCGGCGGGCGTCCGCCGCACGTGGCTGTAGAACTCCCCCGGCAGGTCCGCGTGGACGACCAGCCGGCGGTAGATGAAGGGCACGAAGGCCCCCTCCCCGGAGGAGCGGACCCCGGCGGTGGCGGTGTCCAGGAGCGCCGGGTGCAGGCGGTGCCCGGGCAGGTCGCCGGCCAGGGCGGACGGCAGCTCCAGCCGGAGCAGCCGCTCCGTGCCGTCCTCGCGGACGTCCCGGATGTTGCGCCAGCGCGGGCCCATGGTGAAGGCCAGATCGGTCGGCACCTTGTCGGCCGGCGTGCTGCCCTCCGCCTCCAGGCGGGCGATCAGGCCCGCGAGGTCGACCCGCCGCCGCTCGGCGCCCACCCCGGCCGCACGGCCGGTGACGTGCTCGGTCCACCCGTCGTCCGGCCGGGCCGCGGGCCGGGAGACGACGGTGAACGCGTACCCGGTGCCGTCCGGTGCGTCGGTGAACTCCACCCGCAGGCGCCGGGTGTCCTCGTCCGAGAAGGGCGCGCGGAAGACCACGTCGGTGAGTTCGACGTCCTCGCCGGGCCGCGCGAGGTGCTCGGTGAACAGGCCCACCACCAGGTCGACGTAGGCGGCGCCCGGCAGCAGCGGGACCCGGCCGACCCGGTGCTCGTCGAGGACCCAGTGGGTCCCCGGGCCGAGATCGCCCTCCCACCGGAAGGCCGGCGCGGGAGGCCCGGCCGGACCGCCGTCGGCCAGCCGTGCCACCAGCGCGGCCAGCCCGCCCAGGTCGGGGCCCTCGTGGTCGACCATGCCCTCGCCCTGCCACACCGGCCAGCCCACGCTCAGCACCCGGGTCGCGTGGAACGGCAGGGCCTCGGCCGCGGCGTCCAGGAAGGCGTTCGCGGCGGCGTAGTCGGCGGAACCGACCAGCCCCTCGGCCGCGGCGCGGCTGCTGAACAGCGTCACGAAGTCGAGCACCGGCCGGCCGGCCGTGGCCTCGGCCAGCAGCACCGTCGCCGTGGTCTTCGGGGCCAGCACCTCGGCGGCGTCGGCCTTCTCGCGGAAGGCGATCATGCGGCCGCCGCCGATGCCGGCCAGGTGGAACACCCCGTTCACCGCGCCGAACCTGTCCTGCGCGAGGTCGAGGGCGGCGTCCAGCACTCCGGGTTCGGTGACGTCGCCGCCGACCGCGAGGACCTCCGCACCGAGCGCGGTGAGTTCGGCCAGCGCGGTCCGCGCCCGCACCACGAACGGGTCGTCGGGGTCCGCCCCGGGGGCGGTCGGGTCGCGGCGGCCCAGCAGGACGAGGCGCGGGCGCTGCCCGGAGCCGGCCAGGTGGCGGGCGAGCGCGAGCCCCAGACCGCCGAACCCGCCGGTGACGAGGTAGACGCCGCGCTCGCGCAGCGCCTCGCGGACCGGGGCCGGCAGCTCCAGCGGCAGCTCGGCCGGCACCCAGCGGCGCGAACCGCGCAGGGCGGTCACCGGTCCGGGGTGCGGCCCGGCCAGCTCGGCCGCGAGTTCGGTGACCCCGGTGCGGTCGGCGGCGTCGACGACGGCCACCCGCATCCCCGGCGTCTCGGCCGCCAGGGTGCGGGCGAACGCCACCGCGGCGGCCCGAGCCGGCACCAGGGGGTCGCCGCCGCTGACGTCGACCGCCGCGCTGGTCAGGACGACGAAGCGGGGCACGGCCCGGCCCGGGGCACGGGTCAGCGCCAGCTTGGCGAAGGCCAGGAGGCTGAAGAACCCGGCGTCGAGCTCTCCGGCCGCCTGCTTGCCGGCGGGCTCCGTCCCGGCGGGCCGCTCCCCGGCCGCGGGCACGGCGCCGTAGCCGGCGGCGTGCAGGAACAGGTCGGCGTGGACGCCCCGTTCGGCGAGCACGCCGGCCAGGGCGGCGAGGTCCTGCGGCTCGCCGAGCCGGACCCGGAACTCGCCCGCCGACTCGCCCGGCGCGTCGCCGGGGCGGATCCGCACGGTGCGCCAGCCGGCCCGTTCCACCGCCAGCAGGACGGTCAGCGCCCGGTCGGGGTCGTCCGGGAGCAGGACCAGCGCGGTGCCGCCCGGACCCGGACCGTGGACCGGCCGGGGTGCCGGGGCGGAGAGCCACTCGACGACGCCCAGCGGGGTCGGTGCGGCACCGGCCGTCCCGTGGTCGGGCACCGGCCCGGCCTCGGTGGGGACAGCGGTGGGGGCAGCAGTGGGGACGGGGGCGGCGGTCCCGAGGTCCGTCGCGGCCCCGTGGTCCGCCGTGTGGTCCGCCCCGGGCTCCGCCGGCCCCTCGGCCGGCAGCGGGTCGACCCAGTGCCGGTCGCGCCGGTACGGATACCCCGGCACCGGACGGCGGCTGAGCGCCCGGGGCTGGCCCACGGCCTCCCAGTCCAGTGCGGCGCCGTCGAGCCAGATCCGGCCCGCGGCCAGCAGCGCGGCCGCCTCGTCGTCGCCGTTGCCCAGCGCGGCGACCGCGCGGACCCGGCCCTCCCCGGCACCCGCCGCCCGGCGCACCAGGGTGGTCAGGGTCTGGCCGGGACCGGTCTCCAGCAGGGTCCACTCCCCGGCCGCGGTCAGCGCCTCCAGGGCCGGACCGAACAGCACCGGCGCGGTCAGCTGCTCCGCCCAGAAGCGCGGGTCCGTCGCCTGTTCCGCCGTCAGCCGGCGCCCCGTCCGGCCCGAGTACAGGGGGATCGACGGGGCCCGGAGCGTCACCGCCCCGAACGCCTCGGCGAAGCGGTCGGCGGCCTCCGCCCAGCCCGGGTGGTGGAACGCCCGGGCGACCGGGAGGCGGCGGCAGGCCAGCTGCCGCTCGCGGAGCCGGACGGCCAGGTCGTCGAGTGCCTCCTCCGGGCCCGAGACCACCGTCTGCGCCGGCCCGTTCACCGCCGCCACGACGAGATCGGGCGACAGCAGTCCGCCGACCTGCCCGGCGTCGGCGGCCACCGCCAGCATCCCGCCGGGGCAGGGGTGCGCGGCCATGGCCGCCGCCCGGGCCGCGACCAGGTGCACCGCGTCCGGCAGGGTGAACACCCCGGCCACCGCGGCCGCCGCCAGCTCGCCGACGCTGTGGCCGAGGACCGCCGCCGGCTCGACCCCCCACTCCCGCCACATCGCGGCGAGCGCGTACTCGACCGAGAAGAGCAGCGGCTGCACCAGCTCGGTCTCCTCGGCGCGCTCCTCGGCGAGCCAGGCGTCCGTCCGGACCCCGGCCCGTTCGAAGAGGTCGAGGCACTCGTCCATGGCGACGCTGAAGGAACGCACCGTCCCGTACAGGCCGGCCGCCATGCGGGCCCGGTGCGCCCCCTGCCCGGGGAACAGGAAGGCCCGGCGGGCGTCCGGCCTGGTCCGGCCCACGGCGAGCCGCCCGCCGCCGGCCGCCAGTCCCTCGGCGGCGGACGCGGCCGAGGACGCCACCAGGGCGGCCCGTACCCGGTGGGCCGTGCGGCCGCGCTGCAGCGTCCCCACCGCGTCGGCGAAGCCCTCCTCGCCGCCGGCGCCGAACCAGTCGGCGAGCCGGCCGCGGAGCCGGTCGACGCCCTCCTCGTCGCGGGCCGACCAGACCACCAGCCGCGGCGCCTCCCGGCTCGGGAGCAGCGGCGCGACCGGGCCCTCGGCGAGGACGAGGTGCGCGTTCGTCCCGCCGATCCCGAGCGAGCTCACCGCGGCCACCCGGGGCCGTCCGGCCCGGCGGGGCCAGGCCCGGGAGCGGGTCGCCAGGTCGAAGGGCGAGCGGTCGAGCTCCAGCCTGGGGTTGGGCTCGTCGATGTTGATGCTCGGCACGATCGTCTCGTGCTCCAGCATGAGCACGGTCTTGATCAGACCGGCCACCCCGGCCACCGAGTTCATGTGGCCGATGTTCGACTTCACCGACCCGATCGCGGTCCGGCCCCGCATCAGCCGGCCGTCGTTGAGCGCCTCGTAGGCCTCCGTGAGCGCGGCCACCTCGATCGGGTCGCCGAGGCCGGTGCCGGTCGCGTGGGCCTCGACGTAGTCGACGTCGCCCGGCTCGACGCCGGCGAGCAGCATCGCCTCGGCGACCGCCGCGGACTGGCCGCCGACGCTCGGGGCGCTGAACGAGACCTTGTCGCTGCCGTCGTTGTTGACGGCGCTGCCGCGGATCACCGCCAGCACCCGGTCGCCGTCCGTGAGGGCGTCGTCGAGGCGCTTCAGCAGGACGACACCGGCGCCGCTGCCGAAGACGGTCCCGGACGCGGACGCGTCGAACGGACGGCAGTGGCCGTCCCGGGTGAGGACGCCGCCGGGGGTCCACAGGTGGCCGTGGCCCAGCGGGAGTTCCACGGTCGAGCCGCCCGCCAGCGCCGCGTCGCACTCGCCCGCGCGCAGCGCCTGGGCGGCCATGTGCACGGTGACCAGTGAGCTGGAGCAGGCGGTGAGCACCGTCATGCTCGGCCCGCGCAGGTCGAGCTTGTAGGAGACCAGGGTCGACAGGTAGTCGGCGTTGTTCAGGGTGAACAGCGCCATCCCGGGCGAGCCGGCCACCAGGTCGGGGCGGGTGGTGAGGATGTGCCGCAGGTAGGAGTTCGGGCCGGTGGTGCCGAACACGCCGACGCTGTCGGGCAGCGCGAACGCGTCGTAGCCCGCGTGCTCCACGGCCGCGTGGCACAGCTCCAGGAAGGTCCGGATCTGCGGGTCGGCGATCCGGGCCTCGGCGGCGGTCATGCCGAAGAGGTCCGCGTCGAAGCGGTCCACCTCCGGCATCTCCGGCGCGGCCGGCACGTAGTCGGGGTCGGCGGCCTCGGCCGTCGGCACGCCGGCCTCGGCCAGCGCCTCGGGGTCGAAGAAGGAGACGGTCTCCCGTCCGCCCGCCAGGTTCTGCCAGAAGCTCTCCAGGTCGGGTGCGCCAGGCAGCTTGCAGGCCATGCCGATCACCGCGATCGGCTCCACGGAGTCGGCCACAGCCGTCACCCCTTTCGCTCTCGGATACGTGCTCGAAGGTCTCTGCGCGACCCGGCGGTCCAGCCGCCCGCCGGGGCTTGCGGCGCGGCGGCGGGCCGCGCCGGCGCGGGCCCGGCCTCCGCCGTGCCCGAGCGGATCGCCGCGATGCGGGCCGCCAGGGCGCTGCGGGTCGGGTACTTGAAGACGTCGGTCACCGGGAACTCCACGCCGAGCCCGGTGCTCAGGCGCGCGTGGAGCCGGACCGCGTCCGGCGACTTCATCCCGGCCTCGAAGAAGCTGGCGTCCTCCGGGATGTCGAAGCCCAGCGTCGCCCGCACCGCCGCCGCGACCAGCTCCGCCTCGGTGCCGCCGGCGGGCTGCGGCGGGGCCGAACCTCCCGCCTGCCGGACGAGTTCGGCCAGTGCGGCCGGCGTCGGTGCGCGGAAGACCATCGCCATGGTGACGGGCACGCCGAAGCGGGCGCCGGCGGCCTCGGCGAGCTGCACGGCCAGCAGTGACTGCCCGCCGGACAGGAAGAAGTTGGAGTCCGGGCCGAGCCCGCTCCGGCCGAGGACGCCGGTCCACAGCCCGACCAGTGCCGCCTCGACCTCGTCGGCCGGCTCGGCCTGCCCGGCCCCGGCGTCCGCGACCGGTCCGACCTCGTCCAGCGGGAGCGCCGCCAGGGCGTTGACGTCCACCTTCTCGTTGGCCGTGGTCGGCAGCCGGTCCAGGACCACGATGCGGGCGGGCACGCTGTAGCCGGGGAGCCGCTGTCCGGCGTGCGTCCAGACGTCCGCCACCAGTCCGGTGCGGTCGGCGGCGACCACGAATCCCGCGAGGAAGCCGTCGCCGCTGGGATCGCCCTTGAGGACGACCGCGGCCGCGCCCACCTCGGGGTGGGTCTCCAGCGCCGCCTCGACCTCGCCCAGCTCGATCCGGTGGCCCCGCAGCTTCACCTGCCGGTCGGCGCGCCCGGCCAGCTCGATCCGGCCGTCCGGGCGCAGCCGGGCCAGGTCCCCGGTGCGGTAGTAGCGGCCGAGGCCGGGGTCCTCGCGGAAGCGTTCCGCGGTGAGTTCCGGGCGCTCGTGGTAGCCCAGGGCCACGCCGTCGCCGGCGATGCACAGTTCGCCGGTGCAGCCCACCGGGAGCGGCCGCCCGGCCGCGTCGAGCACCCGCACCCGGGTGTTCGCGAGCGGCCGGCCGACCAGCACCGGCTCGCCGGGGCGTACCCGGGAGCTGGTCGACCAGATCGTCGTCTCGGTGGGGCCGTAGACGTTGTGGACCTCGGCGCCGGTCCGCAGCAGCAGTTCGGCCAGGGCGTCCGGCAGCGGCTCGCCGCCGCACAGCGCGACCCGCCCGGCCAGTCTGCCCGCCAACGGCCCGGCGACCAGCCGCCAGGTGGTCGGCGTCGCCTGGACGACCGAGACCCGCTCCCGTTCGATCAGCTCGATCAGCTGCTCGGGCTCGCCGCGCGCCTGGTCCGGGGCGACGACGACCCGGCCGCCGACGGCGAGCGGGAGGCACAGTTCGAGCGCCGAGATGTCGAAGGCGAACGTGGTCAGCCAGAGCGTGCTGGTGTCCGGGCCCAGGCCGAGGTCGTGGGCGAAGTGCCGGACCACGTTGGCCAGGTTGCGGTGGGACAGCCGGACGCCCTTGGGGCGGCCGGTGGAGCCCGAGGTGTAGATCAGGTAGGCGCAGTCGTCGGGGTCGGGGACGGCCGGGCCGAGGTCCTCCGCGGCCGCTCCGGCGACCACCTCGGTGCGGTGCTCCCGGCACTCCGGCGGCAGGTGGCCGGCGCCGATCACCAGGCGGCAGCCGGCGTCGTCGAGCTGGTAGGCCAGCCGCTCGGCCGGGTGGCCGGAGTCGAGCGGGAGGTAGGCGCAGCCGGCCGCCCAGACCCCGAGGACCGCCGCCGCGGTGTCCCACCCGCGGGGGCCGGCCAGCGCGACGACCTCGCCCGGCCGGCCGCCGGCGGCGAGCACGGCCGCCCGGTAGGCGGCGGCCCGTCCGGCGAGTTCGCGGTAGCCGACGGAGCGGGATCCGGAGCGGTCCGCCTCGACGACGGCGACCGCGTCGGGGCGCCGCTCGGCGGCCGCGGCGAAGAGGCCGGCCACGGTCGCCGGTCCCGGCCAGTCCGTACCGGTCGCGTTGGTCCGGTCCGCCACCTCGCGGTCCCGGTCGGAGCGGATGTCGAACTCGCCCACCGGCTTGGTCGGGTCGGCGACCGCCGCGCGGATCACCGCGTCCAGGCGCTCCAGGAACGCCTCGGCGAACTCCACGTCGTACACCTCGGTGCTGACCACCAGCTTCACGGTCACCCGCGGGCCGACCGGCTGCGCCGTCAGCTCCAGGTCGAAGCGGCTCAGCCCGGTCGCGACCTCGCGGAACAGCGAGCCGTCGCCCGCCGGGCGGGTGGTCGGGTGCTCGGGGCGGTAGTTGAACAGCTGCCGGACCAGCCGGGAGCGCCACCAGCCCGCGTCGTCCGCGCCGGCGGGGTCGGCGGCGGCGACGGCCTCGAACGGGGCGCGCCCGTGCTCGAACCCGGCGACCATCGCCTCGGTGACCCGTGCGACCAGCCGGTCGAAGCCGATGCCGTCCTCGACCGGCACGCGCAGCGGGACCGTCGCGACGTGGTAGCCGACCGCGTCGGCGGAGCGGCCGCCGCGGGTGTCCGCCATCACGCCGATCACCTGGTCCTCGGCCGCGCCGAGGCGGCGCAGCAGCAGGTGGTAGCAGGCGAGCAGGACGAGCGCGTCGGTGGCCTTGCAGGTGCGCCGCAGCTCGGCCAGGCCGGCGACGGCCTCCGGCGACAGCTCCCGCTCGACCATCCGGCCGGCGAAGGTGGGCTCGGCGCCGGGTTCGCGGGCGCCGTCCAGCCGCATGGTGGCCGGGTCGAAGTCCGCGGTCCGCTCGCGCCAGTACTCCAGGGCCGCGCCGTGGTCCGCCGCGGGCACGTCCACCGGGGCGGGCAGCTCCGGCGGCGCGCCGGTCTCGGTGATCGCGCGGTAGGCCTGCCCGATCTCGGCGACCAGCAGGCCGAGGCTGGCGGCGTCGACCACGATGTGGTGGGCGGCCAGGCAGATCACCGACCGCTGCGCGGAGACGGTGAACAGGCCGACCCGGACGAGCGGCGCCCGGTCGAGCCGGAACGGGCCGGCCGCGTACGCGGTGAGGTCGGCCTCGATCCGGTCGGGGTCGCTGCTGACGAGGTCCAGTTCGAGGGCGGGTTCGGCGGACCGGCGGCCCACCGCGCCGTCGTGCAGCACGAACTCGGCGGACAGTGCCGGGTGCCGGCGCACGAGCCAGTTCAGGGCCTCCTGGAGCGGCCACCAGCGCACCTGCTCGGTCATCTCGATGGCCACGGCGGCGTTCGAGACCCCGAGGTCGGGGACGAGCTGCTGGAGCATCCACAGGGCCTGCGATCCGCTGTCCACCGCGGCCGGCACGGCCGGGTCCGCGGTCGTCGGTTCAGTCACCAAGGCCTCCGAGGTCGACGGGTCCGGCGGCGGCGGGTGCCGCCGCTTCGGGGTCGGGCCGGTCCGGTGCCGGGCCCGTGATCTCCCGCGCCGTCAGGTCGGCGAGTTCGGCGCACGCGTCCTCCAGCAGCCAGTGGCCGCCGTCCAGGCCGACCAGGCGGACGGGTGCGGTGCTGTGCCGGCGCCAGCCGAGCAGGGCGCCGTGGAGGGTGTCCTCGTCCTGGAGGCCGTGGAAGACCACGACGCGCACCGGGAGCGGCGCCTCGGGCTCGCAGTGGTACTCGCCGAGCCACGAGAAGTCGGCCCGGACGGCGGGTTCGACGAGCCGGCGCACCGTCGGGTCGACGGCGAGGTCGCCGGAGACGCCGCCGCGTTCGGTCAGGTACTCCCAGAGCACGTCGGACGGGAGGTACGGGAGTCTGCGCGGCCGCCAGGCGATGTCGGGCGCCTCGAAGGAGACCACGAACATCCGCTCGGGCAGGCGCACGGACCGCGCGCGCAGCCGCCGGGCGACCTCGAAGGCGAGCACGGCGCCGCCGCAGTAGCCGAACAGGTCGTACGGCCGGTCGTCGATCAGCTCGACGAGGGCGTCGGTGAGTTCGTCCACCAGCCCCGCCAGCTCGGTGCGCGGCGGCTCCGCCAGCCGGGCCTGGCGCCCGGGCAGGTTGGCGGACCAGAGCGCGACGCCGTGCCCGGCCAGCAGGTCGGCCAGCGGCGACAGCTGGGCGCAGCCGGCGCCGGCGTGCGGGAACCCGAAGACCCGGCGGTCGCCGTCCGCGGCGAGCGGGACGTACCAGTGCCGGTCGTCGATCATCGTGTGCCTCTCGTTTCGGCGATGTGGGCGGCCAGCAGGGCGGGGGTGGGGGCGGCGAAGACGGCGTCGAAGCCGATCCCGGTGCCGAGGGCGGCCGAGAGCTCCGCCGCGACCCGCACGGCCGCCAGGGAGTGCCCGCCGCTCAGGAAGAAGTGGGAGGACGGCCCGATCCCCCGGTCGCCGAGGACCTGCCGCCAGATCCCGACGACCGTGTCCACGAGGGGGTCCGCGGTTCCCGCGGCCGGGTCCTCCCCGGCGTCGGCGCCGGCCGCGGCGGCGAGCGCGCCGTAGTCGATCTTGTCGTTCCCGGTCAGCGGGAAGGACCCGACCACCAGCACCCGGCCCGGCAGCCCGCCCGCGGACAGGAACCCGCGGGCGTACTCGCTCAGCCGGGCGGCCAGCGCCCGGTCCTCGTCGTGGCCGGCCGGACCGGCCGCCGGGCGGACGGCCACGGTCAGCGCGGCCTCCCCGGTGGCGTCGGTCTGCGCGAACGCGGCCGCGGCGGCCACCTCCGGGTGCCCCTCGAACACCGACTCGACCTCGCCGGGCTCGATCCGCTGGCCGCGGATCTTCAGCTGGCGGTCGAGCCGCCCCAGGTACCGGAGTGCGCCGTCGGCGTCGAGCACGACCTCGTCGCCCGTGCGGTAGTAGCGGCCCTGCCGCTCGTCCGTGCGGAAGCGCTCGGCGGTCCGGGCCGGATCGCCCCGGTACCCGCGGGCCAGTCCGGCGCCGCCCAGGCACAGCTCCCCGGGCACGCCCGGCGGGAGCTCGCGGTGCTCGGCGTCCCGCACCGACACGGTGGTGTTCGCGATCGGCCGCCCGATCGGCACCCGGTCGGGCACCGGCGAGCGCAGTTCGGCCGCCGTCGACCAGATCGTCGTCTCGGTCGGGCCGTAGACGTTGAACAGCCGGCAGCCGGCCGCCAGCAGGCGCTCGGCCAGGGCTCCGGTCATCGCCTCGCCCCCGCAGAGCACCCGCATGCCGCGCAGCGCGTCGCCGAGCTCAGGGGCCAGGAAGCGCCAGGTGGTGGGGGTCGCCTGGGCGACCGTCACCCGTTCCGTCCTGACCAGGGCGGCGAGGTCGCCCGCGGACAGCCGGGTGCGGTCGCTCACCGGGACCACCCGCGCTCCCGCGGCCAGGGGCAGCAGGAACTCCAGGGCGGAGATGTCGAAGGAGGCGGTCGTCAGCCAGAGGAAGCGGTCGTCCGCGGTGACGCCCAGCAGCTCCGCGAAGTGGCGGACCACGTTGGCGAGCGCCGGGTGCCCGACCTCCACGCCCTTGGGGCGGCCGGTCGAGCCCGAGGTGTAGATCAGGTACGCGAGCGGGCCCGGCACCGGCGCCGTCGCCGGGGCGTCGCCCTCGGGGGCCAGCACGACCCGGCCGGCCGCCCATTCCGGGGCCACCGGCAGCCGGGAGAGCAGCACCCGCACCCCGCCGTCGTCGAGCTGGTGGGTGCCGCGGGCCACCGGGTGGGCCGGTTCGAGCGGGAGGTAGGCCGCTCCGGCCGTCCAGACGCCCAGGACCGCCGCCGCCAGCTCCGGCCCGCGCTCCAGGTGGAGCCCGACCACGTCGCCGGGGCCCACCCCCTGCTCCCCGAGCGCGCGGGCGATGCCGGCCGCGCGCTCCAGCAGGCGGCCGTACGTCCAGTCGCCGACCGCGGTCGCGCCCGGGTTCCGGAGCCCCTGCTCGAAGACGAGCCGCGGGACGCTCGGGGCGGCCGCGCCGTCGCCGACCGGCCCGGCGGCCGCGTTCAGCGCCGCCACCGTCCGCCGGTCGGCCTCGGTCGCCAGGTCCACCGTGCCGAGCGCGGCGCCGGGTTCGGCGTCCAGCGCGACCAGCAGCCGGGCGTACCGGTCGACCAGTGCCTCGACGCGCGCGCGGTCGTGCGCCTCGGTGCTGAACACCGCCGTGGCGTCCAGCGAGTTCGGTCCGGCGAAGACGATCAGGTCGAGGTCGAGCCGGCTCAGCTCGTGCCCCGCGTCGATCTGCCGCGCGGGCAGGCCCGCCATGGTCAGCTGCTCGTCCGAGGCGCCCAGCGGGCGGAAGTTGAACGCGTGCCGGAAGAGCGGCGCCCGCCAGTCGGCGCTGCGCAGGCCGCTGTGCCGCTGGACCGTCTCGAAGGACGCCGCGCCGTGTTCGAGCCCGCCGAGGAAGGCCGTCCGCACCTGGGCGACCAACTCGTCGAATCCGCGCCCGAGGTCCACCCGGACCCGGACGGGCAGGGTGTCGACGTGGTAGCCGAACGCGTCCGCCGTCCCGGAGCGGCGGGCGCTGACCGGGACGCCGACCACCAGGTCCGGCCCGGCGCCGTGCCGGGCCAGCAGCGCGCAGTAGGCGGCCAGCAGCACGATGTTGTCGCTCGAACGGGTGCGGGCGCGCAGCCGGGCCACCGCGTCCGCCACCGGGTCCAGGTCGCGGTCGACCCGGCCCCCGGCGAACGTCGGCAGGGCCGGCAACGGCCGTGCCCCGGCGAGGGCCTGCCGGGAGGGGTCGGCCCCCTCCAGGTGCTCCACCCAGTAGGCCAGCTCCTCCTCGCCCGGCTCCGGGGCGTCGGAGCCGTCCACCGGGCCCCGCAGGTCCGGCGGCGCCTCCGGGCCCGCCGCGAAGGCGTCGTACAGCCTGGTGACCTCCCGCAGCACGCTCAGCGCGGTCGTCCAGTCGGCCACCAGGTGGTGCGCGACGAAGCAGAGCACGCTGCCCGTGGGCAGGACGATCAGCCTGGCCCGGATCAGCGGGCCCGCGGCGACGTCGAACGGTTCGGCGACGAACGCCGTCACCATCGCGTCGAGGGTGTCCTCGGTCGCGGTGGCCGTCTCCAGCGGCAGGTGCGCGCCCTCCGCCGGGGCGCGCCTGCGGGTCGGCCGCGCGCCGTCGCCGACGAAGGTGGTGCGCAGTCCCGCGTGGCGGCGCGCCAGGTGGTCGAGCGCCTCCTGGAGCGGCCACCAGCGCAGCGGTCCGTCCACCCGCAGGCCGAAGCCCACGTTGCAGATGCCGCGGCCCGCCGCCAGGCGGTGCAGCATCCACAGCGCCCGTTCCTTGTCGTTCACCGGCCGGTCGACCGCTCGGTCGACCGCCCGGTCGAGTCCTCCGGGCACGTCAGTTCGCCCCCTGGCCGACGAGGACCTCGGCGAACGCCTCGACGGTCGGGTGGTCGAACATCGTCACGATCCCGATCCGCAGCCCGAACTCCTGCCGGATCCCGGCCATCAGCTCGACCGCGGTCAGCGAGGTGCCGCCGAGCGCGAAGAAGTCGTCGTCGGGCGCCACCGGGCAGCCCAGCAGCCGGCTCCACAGTTCGGTTAGCCGCTCCAGGACCGTCCCGGCCGGCTGCCCGGCCGGCGCCGGTGCCGGCTCCGGTCCCGCCGCAGGCGCGGGCGCGGCCGCTGCCGCCACGGGTGCCACCGCGGCGGCGGCCGCCCGGACGGGCGCCGGAACCGCCGCCGGCGCGACCTCGGCGGGCGCCGCGGCGTACGGCGGCAGCGCTACCGGAGCGCCGTCGACGAACGGCCGCACGGCCACCTGGTACGGGTGACGGCCGCCCAGCACCGAGAGGAGCATCCGGGCACCGGTGCGCGGGTCGATCCCCTCGGCCGCCGGCCGGTCCCCGTCCGACGCCTGCGGGCGGCTCGGCCCCGCCGGTGCCCCGGCCAGGAACCCGTCGTCCTCGATGCGCCGCATGCTGTACTTGTCGATCCTGCCGACCAGCCGGCCGTCCTCGCCGTACAGGTCGATGTCCGCGACGATCAGTCCCGGTGCCCCGTCGCGCCGCGCCATGTGGCTGGTGCAGACCGCCGGGATGTCCTCGTAGACCTCGAAGACGCCGTACCCGAAGGGGAGGTGCGCGTCGTCGTGGCCACTGGTGCGGGCCTCCGCGGTGGCGTTGTCGAGCAGGGTCGGGTGCAGCGCGTACCGCGGGAGTTCGGCCCGGAACGCCTCCGGGAGCTCCAGCTCGATCAGCTTCTCCAGGTGGCCGCGGGCGCCGACGGCGACCCCGGCGATGGTGTCCCAGCGCGGACCGAACGCGAACAGCGCGTCCTTGGTCTGGGTCGGCGGGTCCACGTGCATCGGGGTGGTCAGCCGCTCGCGCAGGGCGGCGAGGCCCGGCTCGGGCGTCGGCCGCACCGCGGCGTCGAGCACCTCGATCCCGCCGACGGCGTGCCGCATCGGGTCGGTGCCGTCGGACGCGGACGAGGAGACCGTGAACCGCCAGGCCGTGCCGTCGGGTTCGAAGACCACCTCGAACCGGCGCGGACGCTCCACCACCAGGGCCTGCTGGAAGATCACGTCCGTGAGGCGCACCGGCGTACCGGCCGGTCCGACCGTCTCCCGGAAGGCGCGCACCACGGTGTCCAGGTGGCCGGTGCCCGGCATGACCGGCTTGCCGCTGAACCGGTGCTCGTCGAGCATCGGGTCGGCGGCCGCGTCCAGCAGCGACTTCCAGTGGCGGGTGCCGGCCGGCCGCTCCTCGCGGGCCGCCATGCCGACCTCGCTCCAGCTCGGCCAGTTGAGGCTGACCACCGGAACGCCCTCCCGGCTCAGCACCTGGGCGTGGGCGTCCAGGAAGCAGTTCGCCGCCGCGTAGTCGGCGCTGCCGACCAGCCCGCCGAGCGCCGCGCGGCTGGAGAAGTAGGCGAGGAAGTCCAGCGGCGGGTGGTCCCGGAGGACCTCGGCGAGCACCAGGGTGCCGCGCACCTTGGGCCGCAGGACCGCGTCGGCGTCCTCGCGGCGACGCCCCATCAGCATGCCGTCCCCCGCGACGCCGGCGAGGTGGACGACCCCGCTGACCGCGCCGTGGCGGACCCGCACCGTGTCGAACAGCCGGCGCATCGCCCGCAGGTCGGTGACGTCGCAGGCCTCGGCCTGCAGCGTCGCGCCCAGCCGGCGGAGCGCGGCCGTCTCGGCGGCCAGCACGTCGGCCGGCGGCAGCGACCGCCCGGTGAGCACCAGGTGCGGGCGGGTGCCGGTACCGGCGATGGCGCGGGCGACGGCCAGGCCGAGCCCGCCGAAGCCGCCCAGCAGGACGTAGACCCCGCCGCGGCGCACCGCCGGCAGGCTGCCGGACCGGGACCGGGGCCGGAACGGCCGCTCCTCGCGGACCCAGCGGCGGCCGCCGCGCAGCGCGACGACGACGTCGGTCCCGGCCCCGGCCGGGGCGTCGACGGGGCCCAGGAGTCCGGCGATCTCGGCGGCGAGGTCCTCCTCCTGCGCCGGGAGCGCGACGTCGACCAGCCGGCACGCCAGCTCGGGGGCCTCCAGGGCGAGGCTGCGCACCGCTCCGTGCAGGGTGGCCTTGACCGGGTCGAGCTGCTCGGCGCCGGTCAGGTCGGCGCTGTGCCCGGCCAGCACGAGGACCCCGGCGGCCGTGGCGTGGCGGGCGCCGGAGCGGGCCAGCGCCGCGAGGCTGTGGAACGTCGTGGACAGCTGCTCGTCGGCCTCCGCGAGGGCCGCGCGCGGCCGGTCGGGCAGGGCCAGCGCGTGCACCAGCAGCCGGGGCGCGCTGCCCCGGCGGGCCAGTTCGGTCAGCAGCCGGTCGAGGTCCGCCTCGTCGTCGGCGCGCAGCCGGAACTCACCGTCCACCTCCTGGTAGCCGGTGCCGGGCCGGGCGACGACGGGCCGGTAGCCGGCCTGCTGCAGCGCCAGGACGGTCAGCAGGCCGATCTCCTCGTCGGCCGGCAGCAGGGCCAGCGCGACCCCCCGGTCCTCGGCCTGCTCCGGCAGTTCGGCGGCCGGCCGCTCCGTCCAGGTGAGCACCGAGAAGGGTTCCGGTGCGACGGGCGCCGGCACGGCGGGGGCCTGGGCCGGTACGGACATCGGAGCCTCCTCGGTGGCGTCCGCCGGGCTCTGCGCCGGCGTCGGGTCGATCCAGCAGCGCGTGCGCTGGTACTGGTATCCGGGCAGCGTGGCGCGCCGGAAGGGGCGGTGCTCGCGCGTCGCCGCCCAGTCGACGGGCTGCCCGGCGGTCCACAGCGCCGCCGCGGCCGACAGCGCGGAGTGCAGGTCGTCGCCCCCGGCCCGGCCCGGCATGGGCAGGGTGGGCACGGCCTCGGCGTCCGAGCCGTACTGGCGGACCAGGCCGGTCAGCGTGCGCGCCGGGCCGACCTCCAGGACCACGGTGCCGGGCCGGTCGAGCAGGCGGGCGAGCGCGAGGTCGAAGCGGACCGGTTCGGCGATCTGGCGGGCCCAGAAGTCCGGGTCGAGCGCCTGCGTCCCCACCTCGTCGCCGGTGGCGGCGGAGACCATCGGCACGGCGGGCTCGTGGAGCGTCACGCCCTCGAAGGCCGCGGCGAAGAGCTCCACGGCGGGGCGCATCGACTCGGTGTGGAACGCGTGGGAGGTGGCGATCTCCCGGACGGCGAGGCCTTCGCCGCGCAGGGCGTCGAGCGTCTCGCGCAGCCGGTCCGCCGGTCCGCCGATGGTGGTCTGCTTCGGACCGTTCACCGCCGAGACGGTGACGCCCTCGGCGAGCAGCGGCCGCAGCCGCTCCTGCGGCGCCCCGACGACGGCCATCGCGCCGGCCGGCATCGCCGCCATCGCGCCGGCCCGGGCCAGCACCAGCCGGACGGCGTCGTCGAGTCCGAACACGCCCGCGACGGCGGCCGCCGTCAGCTCGCCCAGGCTGTGTCCGACCACGGCGGCGGGCTCGACGCCCCAGGACCTCCACAGCTCGGCGAGCGCGTACTCGACGGCGAACAGCAGCGGCTGGGCGGTCGCGGTGTCCGCCAGCCGCTCGTCGTCCGCGGAGGTCCAGGCCTCCCGGACCGCGGCCGAGCCGGAGGCCCGCTCGAAGCGGTCGAACAGGTCGTCCAGGGCGCGGGTGAAGACCTCGCTGGTCCCGTAGAGTCCGGCGGCCATCCGCCGGTGCTGGGCGGCCTGGCCGGGGAAGGCGAAGACGACCTCCGGTGCCCGGCCGGCGCGGCCGCCCTTGCCGTCCTTGCCGTCCTTGCCGGCGGCGGGGGCGGCCGAACGGCGGACCCGGCCGCTCTCCAGCGCCTCGGCGCAGCCGTCCGCGTCCGCCGCGACGACCGCGCCGCGCACCGGGTACTCGGTCCGGCCGTCCTGGAGCGTCGCGGCGATGTCGGCCAGCGGCTCCGCGTCGGCGCTCCGCAGGTGCTCGGCGAGCCTGGCCTCGTAGTCCTGCACGGCCTGGGGGTCCCGGGCCGACCAGAGCAGGACCTGCGGGCGGCCGGCGTCCTCCTGCGCGGCCCCGGCCACAGCCGGCGCCTCCTCCAGGATCAGGTGCGCGTTGGTGCCCCCGAAGCCCAGCGAGTTGAGGGCGGCGATCCGCGTCCGCTCCGGGTCCCGGGGCCAGGCGACGGTGGCCGCGTCGATCCGGAACGGCGTCTCGTCCAGCCGCAGCCGCGGGTTGGGCTCGGTGAAGTTGGCGGTCGGCACGCGCTGCTCGTTGTCCAGGCAGAGCGCCACCTTGATCAGTCCCGAGACGCCGGCGGCGTGGCCCAGGTGGCCGATGTTGCCCTTGACCGAGGAGAGCGCGATCGGCGCGCCCCCGGCGGCCGCCCGGTAGGCCTCGGTCAGCGCGGCGACCTCGATCGGGTCGCCGAGCGCGGTGCCGGTGCCGTGCGCCTCGACGTAGTCGACCTCGGACGCCTCCACCCCGGCCAGCTCCAGGGCCTGACGCATCGCCGCCGCCTGGCCGACCAGGCTGGGCGCCGAGAAGCCGGCCTTGGTGGCGCCGTCGTTGTTGACCGCCGACGACCGGATCACGGCGTAGACGTGGTCGCCGTCGGCGAGCGCGTCGCCCAGGCGCTTGAGCAGCACCGCGCCGGCGCCCGTGCTGAAGACGGTGCCGCTGGCGTCCCGGTCGAAGGGACGGCACCGGCCGTCCGCCGACAGCGGGCCGCCCGGGTCCCACTGGTAGCCGCGGTGCGCGGGGATCTCGGCCTCGGAGCCGCCGGCGATCGCGTAGTCGCACTCCCCCGTGCGCAGCGCCTGGCAGGCCAGGTGGGTGGCGACCGCGGAGCTGGAGCAGGCCGTGGAGACGGTGAGCGCCGGGCCGCGCAGCCCGAAGCGGTAGGCGACGTGGGTGGCCAGGAAGTCGGGGTAGCTCAGGGTGCTGACGCCCATGCTGCTGCTGGTGAGCATCTGGTAGCCGGCGCCGGACCGGACGTACACGTCCAGGTAGGTGTTCACGCCGGTGGCGGCGAACACCCCGACGCCGTCGGCGATCCGGTGCACGTCGTACCCGGCGTTCTCCACCGAGCCGTGGGCGACCTCCAGGAACATCCGGATCTGGGGGTCGAGCACCGCCGCGTCGCGCGGGGTGAAGCCGAAGAACCCGGCGTCGAACAGCTCCAGTCCGGGCGTCTCGGCGTACGCCTTCACGTAGGAGGGGTCGGCGAGCAGGTCGGCCGGGACGCCCTCGGCCAGCAGCGCCGCGTCCCCCGGGAAGGTGACCGCGTCCTGCCCCTTGCGCAGGTTGTCCCAGAACTCGGCGGTGTCCCGGGCCCCGGGGAAACGGCTGGCCAGCCCGATGACCGCGATGTGCTCGTCAAGGCTCGGCTTCATCTGTTCTTCTCCTTGGCTGACGCTGATCCGCGCGCGGCGAGACGCCGGAGGCGAAGGTCTGTCGTACGGGCGGCCGTCGTGGCGCGCCTGGGGGCGACGGCGGGCTGCGGGCCCGAACCGTCCAGGTGGGCGGCGAGGTCGCGGACGGTGGCGTGTCCGAACAGCATCGCGATCGGGATGGGACGGGCCAGGGTGTCCTGCAGCTGCTGGTGCACCTGCGCGATCTGCATCGAACTGGCGCCGAGGTCGAAGAAGTTGCGGTCCACGTCCACGTCTGCGACGCCGAGCGCGGCCCGCCACAGGTCTGCGACCAGGCCCTCCAGATCGCCGGCCGGCCGGGCCCGCCGGGCCGGCCGGGGCCGGACCGGCGGCGGTTCCGGCAGCGCGGCCCGGTCGACCTTGCCGTTGGGGGTGAGCGGGACCGCCGCCACGGCCACCACCACGGCGGGCAGCATCGGTTCCGCCAGCTGGACCCGCAGCCGGGCCCGCACCGCCTCCAGGGCCGGGACCGGGTGCCCCGGCTCCGGCACGAGGCAGGCGACCACCCGCGGCTCGCCGTCGTGGTCCGGGCGGATCGCGCACGCGGCGTCACGCACCCCGGGCAGCCGGCGCAGCCAGTGGTCGATCTCCGCGGGCTCGACCCGGACGCCGCGGACCTTGCCCTGGTCGTCGCGCCGCCCGGCGAGCACGATCCGGCCGTCCGCGGTGCGGCGGCCGAGGTCCCCGGTGGCGAACCGGCGGTGCCCGGGCACCGGGTCGGCCGTGAAGGCCGCCGGGTCCCCGAGGACCCCGAGCGCCAGGTGGGGGCCGCGCACGACGACGTCGCCCAGTTCGCCGGGGGCGGCCGGCCGGCCGCGCCGGTCGAGCACGAGGACCTCCGCTCCGGGCGCGCCGGGGTCGATGGCCACCGGGCCGCCGTCCGCCGCGGCCGGGTCCAGGACCCGGGCACTGACCAGCTGCGGGGTCTCGGTGGCGCCGTACCCGTGGACGACCTCCGCGTTCGGGGCCCAGCCGCGCACCGCCGCGAGGTCGTCCGCGGTCAGCGTGTCGCCGGAGCAGCACACCAGCCGCACCCGGGGCAGCACGGGGGCGGTGCGCGCCAGCGCGAGCAGCCGGCACAGGGCCGGGGTGGCGTGCAGGACGGTGACCTCCTCGGTGGCCAGCCAGTCCCGCAGCTCGTGGGGCGAGCGCACCAGGTCGGCGGGCGGCACGCAGAGCGCGGCCCCGGTCCACAGCGGCACGAACACCTCCCGCAGCAGGGGGTCGTGGGCCAGGCCGGCGAGCATCGCGGTCCGGTCCCCCGGGCCGATGCCGTGGCGGCCGGTGTACCAGTGGAGGAAGTGGGCGAGCGGTTCGAGGGCGCCGGCCACCCCGCGCGGTGCGCCGGTCGTCCCGGAGGTGAAGGCGATGTAGCCGGGTGCGTCCGGCCGGTGCGCCGCCGGCGGCCACGCCCCCGCGCCGGGACCGGTGTCCGACGGCAGGTCGAGCCAGCGCGTCCGGCCGGCCGACAGCTCCGGCGGCACCGGGCGGCCCACCGACAGCGCCACCCGGGCTCCGGCCGCGTCGAGCCGGGCCGCCAGGAGGGGCGCCGGGTAGCCGGGGTCGAGGACGGTGAACGCCGCGCCCGCGCCGAGCACGCCGAGCAGCACCGGGACGAGCCCCGGCGTCCGGTCGGCGAGCACGCCCACCACGGTTCCCGGCTCCAGCAGCGCGGACACCGCGGCCGCCCGCTCGTACAGCCGCCGGTAGTCGACGGACTCGCCGGGGCCGCGGACGGCCTCCCGGCCGGCGGCCCCGGCGGCGGTCCGCGCGAGCCGGGTCAGGAGGTCCGGTGCCCCGCCGCGCAGGTCCGGCAGCGGGCGGTCGGCGGGGGCCCCGGCGAGGCGGTGCTCCGCGAGGGGCAGTTCCGGGCGCGCGCAGAGGGCGGTGAGGAGGGCGAGGTACTGGTCGCCGAACCCGGCCATCGTCTCCGGGCCGAACAGGTCCGCGTCGTAGACCAGGTCCACCCGGGCGGCGGCCCCGTCCAGGGTCACGTAGGCGGCCAGGTCGAACAGCGCGCCGGGCACCGGCGGTTCGGCCACCGTCACGCGCAGGCCCGCGAGCGCCGGCGGGGCCGGCGGCTCCCCGAGCCAGTTGAACCAGACGCGGAACAGCGGCGCGTTGTCGCCGCCCGCCCGGCGCGCCTCCTCGACGATCCGGTCGAACGGCAGCTCGCTGTGGGCGATCGCCCCGGTCAGCGCCGTCCGGGTGCCCTCCAGCAGGCCGTCGAAGCCGGCCTCCGGGTCGACGGCCAGCCGCACGGGCAGGGTGGCGACGTCGAACCCGGCCATCCGGTGCGTCGCCTCCAGGTCGCGGTCTCCGTAGGGGACCCCGACCACCAGGTCCGACCGGCCGGACCAGCGGCCGAGCAGCGCGGCGAAGGCGGCGAGCATCACCGTGTTGGGGGTGGTGCGGGCCGAAGCGGCGACGGCGGTGACGGCGCGGAGCTGCTGCTCGGTGACCGGCACGCGCAGCGTCCCGGGCCGGCCGGTCGCCGGTCCGGGGCGGTCGGCGGGCAGCGCCGCCGGTGCCGGCGGATCGGCCAGCCGGCTGCGCCAGTACGCCCGCCTGGTCGCCTCGAACTCCCCCGTCAGGCGCTCGGCCTGCCACCGGCTCACGTCGAGCCGGCGCAGTCCCAGCGGCGGCAGTCCGGGCTCGGCCCCGGCGAGCAGGGCGTCGTGGACGGTGCCCAGCTCCTCCAGCAGCACCCGCTCGGACCAGCCGTCGTGGACGGCGTGGTGCGCGACCAGGACCAGGTCGGCCGTGTCGGGGCCGCGCCGGAACAGGGCCGCCCGGACGACGTCGCCGCGGGCCGGGTCGAACGGGCGGGCCGCGTACGCGGCGACGTCGTCCGCGCCGGGCTCCTCGAACAGCTCCCACGGGATGCCCGCGGCCGGGAGGATCCGGGCGACAGGCCCGTCCGGCGTGTCCACCAGGGCGGTCCGGAGCGCGTCGTGCCGCTCGACCAGGTGGTCGAGCGCCCGGCGCAGGACGTCCGGGCGCAGCGGTCCCTCGATCCGCAGCACCGTCGGCAGGTTGTACGCGGGGTCCTCCGGGCGCAGCTTGTGCAGCAGCCACAGGCGGCGCTGGTCGGGCGAGAGCGGCCCGGTGGCGGCGGCGTCCGCCCGGGGCGCCGCGGCGGCGGACCGGGCGGCCGCGAGCTCGCCGGCCAGGGCGGCGACCGTGGGGGCCGCGAGGACGGTGGCGGTGGAGACCGCGGCGCCGGTGGCGGCGCGGAGGGACGCGGCCAGCAGCGCCGCGGTGAGCGAGCTGCCGCCGGCCTCGAAGAGGTTCTCCTCGCGGTGGCCCGGTCCGCGGCCGAGGTGGCGGGTCCAGGCGTCGACGAGGAGCCGCTCGGTCGCGTCCCGGGGGGTCATCACCGGCTCGGTGCGCACGGCGTCGGTCAGCGCCGCCCGGTCGACCTTCCCGGAGGACGTCAGCGGGAAGCTCCGGTGCGCGACGAGGGCCGGGACCAGCGCCGGCGGCAGGATGCCCGCCGCGTGCCGGCGCACCCGGTCCAGGGCCGCCCGGTCGGCGACGAGGTGCGCGACCAGCGACGTCCCGCCGTCCCGGTCCTCGCGGACCAGCGCCACGCCCGCCACCTCGGGGTGGGCCGAGAGGACGGCCTCGACGGCGCTCAGGCTGCCGCGGACGCCCCCGACCTTGATCTCGTCGTCGCCGCGGCCGAGGTGGACCAACAGGCCTCCGACCCGGCGGACCGTGTCGCCGGTGCGGTACCAGCGCCGGCCGCCGGCGTGCGGGAACCGCTCCGCGGTCAGTTCGGGGTCGCGGTGGTAGCCCCGGGCCAGGGTCGGCCCGGCCAGCCAGAGTTCGCCGGTCCCGCCCTCGCCGACCTCGCGGCCCGCGCCGTCCACGACGGCCGTCTCGACGCCGGGGAAGGGGCTGCCGATGGGGACCGAGCCGTCCGCCGCGCCGAGCGAGTCCTCGGTCACCTCGTGCCAGGTGCTGTCGACGGCGGCCTCGGCGACGCCGTAGGAGTTGACGACCCGGACCCGCTCGCCGAGTGCCCGGCGCAGCCCGCGGTAGTCCTCCACCGACCAGCGCTCGCCGCCGGAGACGACCAGCCGCAGCGACGGGAGCGGGCGGTCCAGCCCCGCGACGAACAGCCGGAGGACCGCCGGGGTGAACTCGACGGTGTCGACCGACTCGGCCTCGATCAGCGCGGCGAGCGCGGGCGGGTCGAGCAGGGTCCGGGTCGGGCACAGCACCAGCCGCCCGCCGGACAGCAGGGCCCGGACGAGGTCCGCGACGTGCACGTCGAAGGCGGGACCGGCGGCCTGGAGGCTGACCCGGGGGGCCGTGTCGAGGTCGTAGCAGTCGGCCCACGCGCGGTGGACGGTGGCCAGCGCCCGGTGCGGGACGGCGACCGCCTTGGGGGCGCCGGTCGAGCCGGAGGTGTGGACGATGTAGGCGAGGTGGTCCGGGGTCAGGCCGTCGGCGGCGCCGGGCCCGGCGTACGGCGGCGTGTCCTCCGGCGCGGTGCCGGCCGGTGCGGCGTCCTCCGGCGCGAGCGTCGCGACGAGGTCGGCGAACGGCGCGGTCGCCCCGGGCGCCCCGATCAGCGCGGCCGGCCCGGCGGCCGCCACCATCCGGCGGTTGCGGGCCACCGGCACCGCCGGGTCGAGCGGCAGGTAGCAGGAGCCGGCCAGCCAGACCGCCACCGCGGCGACCACCGACTCGACGCGCTCCCGGTCGAAGAGCACCGCGACCGGGACGTCCGGTCCCGCGCCGGCCCGCCGCAGCAGGCCGGCGAGGCGCCGGGCCGCACCGGCCAGCTGCCCGTACGTCAGCGACCCGGTACCGGCCACCACCGCGACCCGGTCCGGGAAGCGGGCGGCGGTCTCGGCGAACAGGGCGCCGACCAGCAGCCCTCGGTCGTCAGGAACCGGCATGCGGTGCCTCCTCGAACTCCCAGGACGCGGACGGGTGCGGCTGCGGGTCGACGGCGACGAGCCGCAGCTCCGAGGTGTAGCGGCCGCCCGACGGGTCGCTCAGCCACAGTTCGTCGGGGGCCGGGAGCATCTCGACCAGGTCGACGGGGGCGTCCGGCGCCGCCCGGCGCAGCGCCCGGGCCAGGTTGTCGACCAGCACCGGTGCCGCGAAGTCGACGTAGAACGGCTTGGTGCCGGCCGCGGTCCGGACGAAGACGTGCCGGGGCAGGCCCTGCGCCGCGGCCCACCGGCGGAGGGTGTCCTGCCCGGCCTCGCGCGAGCGCGCCGGCAGCGGCCCGAACTCCCGCGCGCGGAAGCGCCACTGGCGCCGGCACACGGTCAGGGCGCCGATGCCGGCCCGGGGCGCGCGGCGGCGCGGGGCGCGGATCCGGAACATGTTGACCACCACCGCGGTCAGGAACTCGCCGAAGCACTCCAGGACCGGCGCCTGCCAGCCCTCGCCGCGGGCGGTGGCGAGCAGCTCCCCGGCGTGCTCGCCCACCACCAGGGCGGTGGCCGGGGTGCCGGCCGCACCGGACGGGTGGCCGTCGTCGGACCCGTAGGACCAGTAGCGGTAGGCACCGGGCGGATCCAGCGCCAGCGGGGGGTAGGTGCGCGAGCTGACCTCGGGCGCCGTGCCCGGGTAGACCGGGACGACGCGGCCGGGCGCGCTGTCCTCGGCGACCGCCGCGACCAGCCGCCCGCGGTCGTCGGCCTGGGCCGAGAACACCCGGCTCTCCAGGGTGTTCAGCGCGACGTGCAGTTCCCCCAGCACCCAGCCCAGCCGGCCGTCCGCCTCGCGGCGGAGCATGACGTCGGGGCTGTGCGAGCGGGCGGCCGCCCAGAGCCGGCCCTGGGTCCGGAACACCACGTCGGCGATCTCCCGCGCGCGGGCGGCCGGCACCACCGCGTCCTCCGTCCCCTGCGGCAGGATCTCCGCCCAGCGCAGCTGGAAGTCGGCGAGCACGGGCGCGTAGAGCTCACTGGACGGGCTCAGCACGTCCGCCGCGGCGAACTGCAGCTCGGCCAGCGTCACCTCGTCCCGCTGCCGGCTCAGCTCGCGGTGGCGGTCGACGAGTTCGTCGTGGGCGACCTGGCCGATCTCGGCGCAGAGCCAGCGGGACGCGTCGAGCAGGACCGACATCGGCAGGGCCAGCTCGTCGAGGTCGGGCAGGCCGATGTCGGCGTCGAGGTCGCGCCGGCAGTCCAGGTAGAGCGGGGTGCGTCCGCCGGGGGTCAGTCCGGGCGCGGGCCGCACCGGGTGCCCCGCGGCGGCGGCGAGGCGGGTGTCGACGGCGGCGAGGGCGGCCTGCAGGCCGTCGGCGGTGGCCGCGTCGCGGACCGCCTCGCGGGCCTCGTCGAGTCCGGCCAGCACGGCGGCCAGCCGGTCCCTGACCGCCGGGTCAGCGATCCGCTCCACCTGGGCGCCGAGCAGCCGCTCCGGGTGCCCGTCGATCGGTACCCGGAAGCCGACCCGGACCACGCCCGCCCGGAGCAGTTCGTCCAGGGCCCCGGTGTCCCGGTCGCCGCACAGCTCCGCGACGGAGAGGTCCGCGCCGGCCCCGGCGAGCCGGTCGACGAGGGCGAGCGCCCCGCCGCTCGGGGTGAACGGGGGCCGCAGCGGTCGCCGCAGGGCGTCCCCGGCCCGGCTCACCGCCGGGTCCAGCCGGACGGGGAGCAGCCCGGCCAGGGCGGGGTCGGCGTTCCACGCCCGGGCGACCGCCTGCAGCGCCCAGACCTCCAGCCCGACGCCGGTGCGGGTGATCGCGCCGGTGCCGCGGATCGCGGTCTCCGGCCCGCCGAGCTCGGCCCAGGCGACCGGGCCGAAGAAGCCGATGGTGTCGTTCTTGGCGCAGTAGCGCTGGGCGTAGCGGGCGATCAGCGCCTCGCGGCGGGCCATCCGGTCGAGTTCCAGCGGTGCTCCGGCGCGTACCGAGGCGGCGTAGTCGGCCACCCAGTTCGCCATCGCGTCGGGGTTCTGCCAGGTGAGCGCCCGCCGGAAGTCGTCCTCGGCCACGACGGCGTCGATCCCCCGCCGGGTCGCGGCCTTCAGGGCCGTCTCGCGCGCCGCGCCGGCCGGCAGGTCCTGCTCCCCGGGGGCGGCGAGCGCGTCGAGGCGCCCGAACGGGAGCCCGGCCGAGCGCAGTGCGGCCACCCGCCACAGTCGCCAGCCCCGGTCGATCTCGACCCGGTCCGGCCTCGTGGTGGAGTCGACGAGCATGGACGGCCCTCCCGGAGGCACAGTGATCTTCCCGTACCGGGAAGATAGTCAGCACTCCTGGTCGGGGACCTGTCGCAGGTTTGAGGGACGTGTCCGCAACCCTCCCCCGGCACACCATGGTTGGCGAGAAGACCCGGGCCTGGGCAGGTGCCCGGAAGGCCCGTCCCTGACCAAGGAGAGCGGGCTTATGGCCAACAGCGAACCCGTTGCGATCATCGGTATGGCCGGGCGGTTCCCCGGCGCCGACGGCATCGACCGTTTCTGGCGGAACATCGTCGGCGGCGAACAGAGCCTGACCACCATCGGCGACGACGAGCTGCTGGAGTGGGGCGAGGACCCCGCCAACCTGACCGACCCCTCGTACGTCCGCCGCCGGCCGCTGCTGGAGGACGCCGCGGCGTTCGACACGGCCTGTTTCGGGATGACGCCGCGCGAGGCCGAGATCCGCGACCCGCAGTACCGGCTGATGCTCGAAACCGTGCACGCCGCACTGGAGCACGCCGGGTACGACCCCTCCCGCTACGAGGGCGCCGTCGGCGTCTACGCCGGATCGAACGTCAACCGGTACCGGTACGACTACGTCGAACAGCACCCGGACCTGATCCGCACGGTCGGCCTGCTCGCCGTGGACATCGCCAACGCGCCGGACTACCTGTCCAACTTCGTCTCGTACAAGCTCGGGCTGCGCGGCCCGGCGATGACGGTGCTGACCGCGTGCTCCTCCTCGCTGGTCGCCGTCCACCTGGCCTGCGCCTCCCTGGCCAACGGCGACAGCACCATCGCGGTCGCCGGCGGCGTGGACCTGGAGTTCCCGTTCAACCGCGGCTACGAGTACCTGCCCGGCAGCATCGGCGCCGACGACGGGATCCCCCGGCCGTTCGACGCGGACGCCACCGGCACCAACTTCGGCAACGGGACCGGCGCCGTGGTGCTCAAGCCGCTGGCCGCCGCGCTCGCCGACGGCGACACCGTCTACGCCGTCATCCGCGGCACCGCGGTGAACAACGACGGCGACCGCAAGGCCGGCTTCTCGGCGCCGAGCGTGGCCGGACAGAGCGAGTGCATCCAGGCCGCGCTGCGCGCCGCCGACGTGGACCCGCGGACGATCACCCTGGTCGAGGCGCACGGGACGGCGACCCCGGTCGGCGACCCGATCGAGCTGGCCGGGCTCGTCGACGCGTTCCAGGCGGTGGCCGGCGGCGACCTGACGCCCGGCTCGTGCGCGATCGGCTCGGTGAAGTCCAACATCGGCCACCTCGGCCAGGCCGCCGGGATCGCCGGGCTGATCAAGGCGACCCTGGCCCTGCACCACCGGACCATCCCGGCCAGCATCAACTTCACCACGCCCAACCCGGCCGTGGACTGGGCCTCCTCGCCCTTCGCCGTGGCCACCGAGACCAGGCCCTGGGCGGTGCCCGCGGGGCAGGCCAGGCGTGCCTCGGTCAGCTCCTTCGGCGTCGGCGGCACCAACGCGCACGCCGTGCTGGAGGAGGCCCCCGCGCCGGACGCCCCGACCGCCGAGGCGTCGGAGCAGGCCCTCCCGGAGCGCGAGCTGGTCGTCTGGTCGGCCGCCGACGAGACCGCGGCCGAGGCGCTGCGCGAGCGGCTCGCCGCCCACTTCGACGGCTTCGGGGACGGGACCGGACCGGCCGCGGAACCCGCCCGGCGGCGCTTCGCCGACACCGCCCACACCCTGCGCGTCGGCCGCACCCCCCGCAAGGTGCGCGGCGCGGTGGTGGCGAGCGGCGCCGCGGACGCCGCGCGCGCCCTGCGCGACCCCGACCGGCTCGTGCGGTTCGACGGCGTCCGCCGGGCGACCGCCTTCGGGTTCCCCGGACAGGGCGCGCAGCAGCCGCGGGCGCTGGCGGACCTCTACCGCGAGGAACGGGTCTTCCGGGCGGGCTGCGACGCCTCCTTCGACGTCCTGGAGCCCCTGCTCGGCACCGATCTGAGGCAGCTGTGGCTGCACGGCGGCCCGGCGGAGCTCGGCGAGACCGAGGTCGCGCAGCCGCTGCTCTACACCCTCGAATACGCGCTCGCGCACTGCCTGATGAGCTGGGGCCTCGAACCGTCGGTGCTGGTCGGCCACAGCCTGGGCGAGCTGGCCGCCGCCGGGGTCGCCGGCGTCCTCGACTTCGAGTCCGGGCTCCGCGCGGTCGCGGCCCGGGCCCGGGCGATGGCCCGGATGCCGCGCGGCCGGATGCTCGTCGTCGCCACCGCCGCCGCGGACCTGACGGACCTGCTGACGGACGGGCTGTGCGTCGCCGCCGTCAACGGGCCCCGGCAGACCGTCCTGTCCGGACCGGCCGAGGCGGTGGCCGGGGCCGAGGCCGCACTGGCCGGGCGCCGGATCGCCACCCGGCCGCTGGAGACCTCGCACGGCTTCCACTCCGCGGCGATGGCCGGGGCGGCGGCGGAGTTCGAGGAGCACCTCGCCGGGATCGAGCTGCACGAGCCCGGGCTGCCCATCGTCTCCGGGCTCACCGGCGAGCCGGTGAGCGCCGAGCAGGCGCGCTCGCCCCACTTCTGGGCCCGCCAGCTGGTCGAACCGGTGCTCTTCGACCGCGCCGCCGGCACGGTGCTCGCCGCCGGGCCGACCACGCTGGTCGAGGTCGGCCCGGGGCGGACGCTGGCGGCGCTGCTGCGCGGCCGGGCGGACGTGCGGGCGACCAACTCGCGTTCCCTGCCCGTCACCCGGCCCGGCGCGGACCCGGGGCACCTGCTGGACGAGCTGTTCGCCGAGGTGTGGGTGGACGGCGGGGCGGCGCCCGGCTGGCGCGACCCGGCGGGCCACGGGTACCGCCGGACCGCCGCCCCCGGCTACCCGTACCAGCGCAAGGACTACTGGCTCCCGCGACGCCCCGCGGCGGCGCAGGGCGCCGGGACCGCGATCGCCGGGAAGGCCACCGCCACCGCGGCGACGGCGCCGCCGGCGTCCGCCCCGGCAGCCGCCGCCCTCCCGGACGCCGCCCGCCGGGAAGGCGCGCCGCAGGACGCCGCGCAGCAGCCCGCGGCCGAACCGCGGCAGCCGGCCGCCGGCGCTCCGTCCTGGTCCCTCGGCGCCCTGGAGTGGGTGCGCGACCGGGACGGCCGCAGCCCGGGGACGTACGTCGGCCTCCGGCTCGGCACCGCGCTCGTCGTGACCTCGGAGCGCAACCGGGCCCGGGCCCACGCGGTCTTCGGCCGCGCCGGGTACCGGACCGTCACCGCCGTCCCGGGCGAGTTCGACCCGAACGACGCGACCGCCTGGCGGCGCCTGCTGGACGACCTCGACCGGGCCGGCACCCGCCCCGACGTGATCGCCCACGCCCTGCTCCTGGACGCCGAGCCCGGCGCCGTGGCCGACCGGCTGGAGCACGACCTCGACGCCGCCGTGCACAGCCTCTTCGCCGCCGTGCAGGCCTGCGCCGGGTGGCAGCGCAAGCACCGCGCCGCCCCGACCCTGGTGGTCCTGGGCCGGCACCAGGCGGACGTCACCGGCTCGGAGCCGCTGAACCCGGCCGCCGCCGGCGCCCAGGCGCTGCTGCGCAGCGTCCAGCGGGAGCTGCCCGGGCTCACCACGGTCTGCGTGGACGTCTCGGACGGCACTCCCGAGGACGTCCTGGCCCGGGAGCTCGGCACCCTCTCCGCGCCCCTGGTCGCGCTGCGCGGCGCGACGCGCTGGCTGCCGGGGCTGCGCACCCTCCCGCACCCGGCGCCGGACGCCCGGCCCCAGCTGCGCCGGCACGGGGTCCACCTGATCACCGGCGGTCTGCGCGGCATCGGCCTGGTGACCGCGCGCGCCCTGGTCGACGCCGGCCTCCAGCCCCGGCTGGGCCTGCTCGGCCGCACCGTCCCCGATCCGGCGACCGACGACGGGCGGCGGCTCGCCGAGGAGCTGGCGGCCTTCGCGGCCGCCGGGGCCGAGGTCGAGCTGCTCACGGCGGACGTCACCGATCCGGCCTCGCTGGCCGCCGCGGTCGACCGGCTGGAGGCGCGGTTCGGCCGGATCCACGGGGTCTTCCACTCGGCCGGGGTGCCCGGCGGCGGACTGTCCGAGCGGCGGGAGGCGGCCGACGTGCGCGCCGTGCTCGCCCCGAAGACGCTCGGGGTCCTCCGGCTGGAGGAGGTCTTCGCGAAGCGCCCCGAGCTCGACTTCCTGATCCTGTTCTCCAGCCAGGCGGCCCTCGCCGGGCTGTACGGCAGCGCCGACTACGCCGCCGCGAACGCCTTCCTGGACGCCCACGCCAGGAACCGGGTCCAGGCCGAGCGCGTCACCCTGGCCGTGCAGTGGCCGGGCTGGGACGAGGTCGGGATGGCCACCCGTTCGAACGTCGGGCTCGCCGCGCTGACCGGCGCCCGGGTGACCGCCGAACCGCGCGGCGCCGCCCGGCCGGCCGCGGCCGACCGGCCGGACCCGCGCACCGTGCTGACCCGCCGGTACGCCCCGGGGCGGTCCTGGGAGCTCGACGAGCACGTCTTCGAGGGCAACCCGGTCCTTCCGGGCACCGCCATGCTGGAACTGGCCGTGCTCGCCGGGCAGCAGAAGCTGGGCGCGGACGGTCCGGTCGAGCTGCGCGACGTGGTCTTCCTCGCGCCGGTGGTCGGTGCGACGGAGCTCCGGATCCTCGTCGAGGACATCGCCGGCTCGCTCCGCTTCCGGGTCCAGGGCCGCGCCGACGGCGCGTCCGGCCCGTGGACCGAGCACGCCGCCGGCACCATCGCCGCCGCGGAGGCCGTGCCCGGGACCGACCTGGCCGGGATCTGGGCCGAGCTGCCGCCGCTGGAGTACGACGGCCTGGCGGGCTGGATCGACTTCGGCACCCGCTGGCCGGAGGTCAGCCGCTCGCACGGCGACGGCCTCCGGCGGATCGCCGAGTTCGAGCTCCGCGAGGAGTTCCACGGCGAGCTGGCCGACCACCCGCTGCACCCGGCGATCGTCGACGCGGCGTCCGGGGTGCTGACCGACATCGAGCGCGGCAGCTCCTACGCCCCCTTCCTGTACCGGAAGGTGACGTTCCTGCGGCCGCTGACGCCCCGGGTCACCGTGCACGCCCGGCTGGCGACGGACCAGGAGCGGCGGCCGCGGCCGACCGACTTCGACCTCCACGACACCGACACCGGCGAGCTGCTGGTCCGGCTGTCCGGTTTCACGCTCCGGGAGGTCGGCGCCGGCACCTTCGGCACCGGGGAGCCCCGGCCGGCGGCCACCCGCCCCGCGGCGCCGGCACCGGCCGCGGCCGCGCAGGAGGCCGTCGAGCCCGCTCCCGGCCTGCTCGACCCGCGCACCGGCTCCCAGGTGCTCCTCGCCCTGCTGGCGGGCGGGCTGCCCCCGGTCGTCTCGGTCGACGCACCGGGCGCCCGGCTGGAGGTCGACGGCGTCCCGTGGCTCGACGGGCCGTCCGCAGGAGCGGCGCCCGCGCGTACCGCTCCCGCGGCACCGCCGGCGCCCGCGCCCGTGGCGGCCGCACCGGTGCCGGTGGCGGCCCCCGTGGCCGCATCCGCCGCCGTTCCCGCCCCCGCCGCCGCCCCCGTTCCGACGGCCGGCGACCCGGCGGCGGGCGGCTCGGTGATCGAGATCCTCGGCGAGCTGTGGACGGACGCGCTCGGCGTCCCCGGCATCGGCCTGGACGAGGACTTCTTCGACGTCGGCGGCAACTCCCTGGCCGCGGTCGCCCTGGTCGACCTGATCAACCGCCGGTTCGGCGCCGGGCTCGGCGCCGGGGCCATGTTCGAGTTCCCGACGATCCGCCTGCTGGCCGGGACGATCGAGGGCTGACAGCCCGCACGGGGCCGGTGGCGGATCGGGTCCGCCACCGGCCCCGTGGCGTTCGCGCCGGGCGCCGGCCGCGACGCACGCATTTCGGACGGAAATCCCGGCGATTTGCCCGTACCGCGCGGAACCGCCCTACGCCGGGTGCCTTCCGGCTGCATCTTCGGGCAGCATCGGGCCGCCGCCGGCGCCACGGAAATCCGTCCGATACCGACTTTTAGACGACAATTGACGGCCGGACGCACCGGACCGTCGCGCGAATTCGGGACAGCGGAAACCTGCCACGACAGCACCCACTCTTGCGCCGCATTGTGCTGGCACTATTCTTTGGAGTCATGTTGTCGCCGACTTCCGATGAGGGATTCCCCGATGCCGGCATGACGAGTCCAGGTCAAGGGAATCCCCGGCGGGACGATCTCCGGAGGGCCAGGGAACTGCGGCTCCGGACCGCGTACCTCTCCATGCTGCACGGCCCCGCCGTCGCCATGGTCCGGGCCGGGCGGGACCGGGCCGTCCACGCCGACCCGCGCGGCGTCCTCCTGGTCCGGGGCGGCCCCGGGAGCGCCCGGACCGCCGTGGCGCTGCACTGCGCGCCCTCGCCGGCCCACGCCCCCGGGCAGCCCTCGGACGGCGACGTCCTCGTCGTCGGCCCGGCACCGGCCTTCCTGCGCCGCATCCGCCAGGTCCTCCCCGCACTCGGCGGGGCCGGCGTCGGGCTTTTGAGCATCGGCGATCTCTATCCCGGCATTTCCCGGACGGCGACCGAATCCGCCGCCGCGTCGGCGGTCAAGGGCGACGTCCGGATGGCCCAGGTGCTCGCGGCGGCCGTCCGGGCCACCCGCCGCCTGCCCGGACGGGATCTGACGGTGTATTTGGCGCGGGATTCACTGTTCCAGATGGAGCTCCGACTGGACCGGGACCTGTGCGCGCGGGCCATGGCCGCCGCCGCCCGCCACGGCGGAGGACAGCACAACCGGGCCCGGGAAATCTTCGCGTCCGCCATCACCGAGGAATTGGCGTGCAGGATCGCCGACCGCGTCGGTTCCCACGCGGAGCGCTGGGAGGTCGGCGCACTGGCCGCCCGTCTGCTGGCCGAACCCGAACTGGCCGCCCGGATCGAGGAGGTCTGGCCGACGCTGACCCCGGAGACCCTGGTCACCAGGCTGCTGACCTCGCGCGACCGGCTGGCGGAGGCCGGCGCGGTGCTCAGCGAGGCCGAACGCCGGTCGCTGCTGCGGCCTCCGCTCCCCGGCGGGTCGCGGGCGCCCTACTGGACGCCCGGCGACATCCCGCTGCTCGACGAGGCCGCCGAACTCCTGGGCCCGCCGACGGTGAAGCGCCACGACCGCGCCCCGCGGACGGCGGAGGCCGGGACCGCCGACGGCCCCGGCCGGGTGATCCGCCACCTGATCGTCGACGAGGCGCAGGAGCTGTCCACGATGGCGTGGCGGATGCTGCTCCGCCGCTGCCCCAGCCCGTCGATGACCGTCGTGGGGGAGCTCGGCGACCCGGGCGGCCCGGCCGCGCGCGGTTCCTGGCAGGCGGTGCTGGACAGCATCGCGGAGGCCTCCGGCGGATCGTCGCGCTGACCGTCCGCCGCCCGCGCCAGCAGCACCGACGGGCCGTCCCCGACGGCCGAGGCGGCCCGGACGACCGAAACGGCCCGGAGAACCGGGGCTGCCCGGGCGGGCGGCGCCGTGGGACGGCCCGTCAGTGCTGCCGTTCCGCCGCGGCGGCCCGGTCCGCGGCCCGGGTCCGCAGCAGCCGGACGACGGTGGCCCGGCCCTCCAGGACCTGGCGGCGCAGCGCCGGACCGGCACCGGTCCGGCCCAGCCACTCGTCGCTCGCGGCCAGCGTCCTCTCGTCGGCCGCGTACACCGGGTAGAGCCCGCCGACCACCTGGTGGGCGACCTCCCGGCCGCCGCCGGCCCACAGCCGCTCGACGGCCTCGAAGTAGCGCGGCACGTACGGTGCGAGCAGGTCGTGCTGCCCGGGCTGGACGAACCCGGAGATCAGCGAGCGGCGCAGCCCGCCGCCGGTCGACGGGTCCAGGACCGCCTCCCAGGCGGCGGCCTTCGCGGCCGGCTCCGGCAGCGCCGCACGGCAGGCCGCGGCCTGCCGGATCCCGGCCGCCGAGCCGTCGCGTTCGAGCTCGGCGTCGATCCGCGCGCCGTCCACCGCACCGGAGGCGGCCAGGCGGCGCAGGACCTGCCAGCGGAGGTCCACGTCGAGGCGGACGCCGTCGACGGCGGCGGTGCCGTCGAGGAGGGCGGTCAGCAGTGCGCGGTGCGGCCCGCTCCACGCCGCGCCGACCAGGGCCTGCAGCCAGGCGAGCCGGCTGCCGCTCCCGGCCGGCGCCGCGGCCAGCCGGGCCCGGCAGTGGTCGGCCCAGCGGTCCCGGGCGGGCCCGGCGAGCTCCGGGTCGGCGTAGCCGTCCAGGGCCTCCCGGGCCTGCCCGTGCAGCGTCTGGAGCGTGGCGATGTCCAGGTCCCGGCCGGTCCCGGCGGTCACCATGGCGACGAAGGCGCAGGCCGCCAGTTCGCCCTCCCGGGTCATGTCCCAGGCGACCGACCACGCCGCGGCGCCCGCCATCGGATCGGCGAGGTCGCCCGCGTGCCGGGTCAGGACGGCGAAGGACGCGGGGTCGAACCGCGTGCGGGTGTAGGAGACGTCGTCGTCGTTGAGGAGGAACACCGCGGGGCGCACGCGCCCGTGCAGCGCGGGGACCTCGGTCCGGGCCCCGTCGACGTCGACCTCGTGCCGCTCCGTGCGGACCAGGCGGCCCGCGCCGTCCGGCTCGTAGCAGCCGACCGCGATCCGGTGCGGCCGCAGCACGGCCGCTCCGCTGGCCCCGGCCTCGGGCTCGGGCGCCTCCTGGAGGACGGCGAAGGCGGTGATCCGCCCCGTCCCGTCGACCGTCACGTCCGGGCGCAGGGTGTTGACCCCGGACGTCCGGAGCCAGGTGTCGGTCCAGGGCCCCAGGGCCCGGCCGGAGGCCTCCTCCAGCGCGGCGACCAGGTCGTCCGCCGTCGCGTTGGACCAGGCGTGCCGGTGCAGGTAGGCGGACAGGCCCCGGAAGAACACGTCGGTCCCGAGCGTCGCCGCCAGCTGCCGGAGCACCGAGGCGCCCTTGATGTAGGTGATGCCGTCGAAGCTGCCCTGGACCTCGTCGAGGTCCGCGACGTCGGCGGTGACGGGATGGGTGGCGGACGACTGGTCCCGCAGGTAGGCGACGTTCTTCCAGGCGACGGCGAAGGCGGTCCAGACGTCCTCGCGGTGCTCCGGCGACGTCTCCGACTGGCACAGCAGCGCGGCGTAGGTGGCGAAGGACTCGTTGAGCCACAGGTCGTCCCACCACCGCAGGGTGACCAGGTCGCCGAACCACATGTGCGCCAGCTCGTGCAGCACCGTGGCCTCGCGCGCGGCGAAGGCGTTGCCGGTCACCCGCGACCGGAAGAGGTACTGGTCCCGGATGGTCACCGCCGCCGCGTTCTCCATGGCCCCCGCCGAGAACTCGGGGACGAACACCAGGTCGAACTTGGCGAACGGGTAGGGGTGGCCGAACCGGTCCTCGAAGTAGTCCAGGCCGCGGGCGATCATCGGCAGCAGGGCGTCGGCGTCGAGCAGCGGCAGCTGCGAGGCCCGGCAGTGGACGCCCAGCGGGATCGCCCGGTCCCCGGTGCGGTGGACCGTCGACACCCCGGCGTACGGCCCGGCGATGACGGCCGTGACGTAGCTCGCGAGGCGTGGCGTGGGGGCCATGACGTGCCGTTCCCCGCCGCCGGGCACCGCCTCCGGTTCCGGGCTCGGCGCGGTGCCGACGACCCCCCAGCCAGGGGGCGTCAGCACGGTGAAGGAGAACACCGCCTTGAGGTCCGGCTGGTCGAAGACCGCGAAGACCCGCCGGGCCTCGTCCACCTCGAACTGGGAGTAGACGTAGACCTGTCCGTCGACCGGGTCCGTGAACCGGTGCAGGCCGGCGCAGTCCTGCGAGTACCGGCCGCGCGCGACGACGCGCAGCTCGTTCTCGGCCTCCAGGGCGTCCAGCCGGATCCGGGCGCCGGACCGGGCGAGCGCCGGATCGACCGGTCGGCCGTTGAGCGTGATCTCCAGGACCTCGTCCGCCACCAGGTCGACGAAGCTCGTCGCCCCCGGCTCGGCGCAGCCGAACCGGACGCTGGTGGTCGTCCCGAACGTCTCGGCCGTGGCGGCCCCGGTCAGGTCGATCTCGATCCGGTAGTCGTCGACCCGGAGCAGCCGGGCCCGCTCCGCCGCCTCGGCCCGGGTCAGCACAGTGCTGGGCACGTCGTCGTTCTCCACTCCGAAGGAACCGCGTCCGTCACCTCAGGTCGATGCGGCCGGCCGCGCGGTCCGCCTCGATCCAGCGACGCAGGAGGAACACCGCCGCGACCAGCCAGCCCACTCCGACCAGGAGTTCCAGCAGGACCTGGACGGCCGGCAGCGCCGTCGGGACCTGGCCGGTCAGCGCGCGGACCGCGCGCAGACCGTGCGTCACGGGCAGCAGGTCGGACACCAGTTGCACCGGCCGGGGCCAGTAGTCCGCCGGGACGTTCACCCCGGCCAGCACGGTCACCGCGAGGTAGGAGACGTTGCTCGCCGCGCTCTGCAGCCACTCGAACCGGTAGACCAGGGCGGCCATGAAGCAGCCGTAGCAGTAGCAGCTGACCGCCACCACCAGCAGGATCGGCGGCAGCAGCAGCGCGCCCGACAGCGGGACCGACATCCGGAAGGCGAGCATCAGGGTGACCAGCACGAGGACCGAGCTGACCAGGCTGAGCACGATGCGGATCGCGTTGCGGGCCAGGACGGCGGCCAGGCCGTCGGTGGGCGAGGCCGTCAGCAGCATCAGCGTTCCGCCGACGCGCTCGTTCAGGACGGTCTGCGCGTTGGCGACGCCCTGCATCGCGGTGATCGCCAGGATGTTCCCGACGAGCAGGAAGTGCACCAGCTCCTGGCCGCCGACGAAGCGGCCCACCATGGTGAAGAAGACGACCTGGAAGGCCAGGCGCACGACGTAGCCGCCGAGCCAGGTCCGCAGGTCGATCATCGCCCGGAACTCGTGGTACCCGGCGGTCGCCGCGGCCCGGGCCGCACCCACGACGCCGGCGATCGGCACGGCGGTCACAGTGACACCATCCCCGTGGTCCGCAGGTTGTCGACGATCCGCCGCAGCAGGAAGACGCCCAGCACGGCGGTGGCCAGGCCGAGCCCGGCGATCACGGCCAGCCGCAGGCCCGGCTGGTGCAGCGTCGGGTCGTTCAGGCAGGACCGCGCCAGGTCCGCGCCCCAGGACAGGTAGAACGCGCGGGAGAGCGGGTGCAGCCAGTCCGGGAGCAGCGCGGCCGGGGTGAAGATGCCGGCCAGGACGTAGAGCGGGTAGCTGAGGAAGTTCGCGGCGGCGCCGCCGCTGCGGCCCAGCGCGAACACCCCGGCCAGCAGTGCCGTCATCGGCACGGTGGCGGCGGCGGTCGCGAGCAGGCAGGCGGCGAACCACCAGGGGTGCAGCACGACCGGACGGGCCCCGAACACGCCCACGCCGACCAGCCAGGCCTCGCCGAAGGCGGCCAGCCCGATCACCACGCTGGCCGACACCCGCCCCCACAGGTAGCCGAGGAGCGAGGTGGGCGAGGTGAGGATCAGCTCCAGCCGGCCCTGGCCGCGGTCCTCGACGACGCACTGGCCGCCGACGGAGAGGATCACCGACCAGAGGCTCGCCAGCGCGGGTGCGAGGAGCGCGGCGCCGGCCAGGTCCGCGCGCTGCGCGAAGTGCACGACGGAGAGCAGTACGGCCGTGATGAACGGGATCGCCACCAGGATCCCGACGACCTCGCTGGGCCGGGCCCGGAACAGCATCCACTGGTAGCGCAGCCCGGCGCGGAACGCGCTCACGAGGCCGCGGTGGCGCGCTGGCCGTCGATCATGGCCAGGTAGACGTCGTCGAGTGCGGTCTCGGCGATGCCGAAGCGGCTGCAGCCGTCGTCCACCAGCACCATGAGGACGGCGCGCAGCGCCTCCTCCGCCTCCACCTCGACCCGGGCACCGGTCGCGGTGGACTCCACCGCGGTGACCCCGGGCAGGGCGCGGATCCGCGCCAGCGTCGCGTCCGGGGCGTCCTCGACGTCCACCCGGGTGCGGCCGCCGACCCAGGAGGCCAGCGTCGCGGGCGACTCGGTCGCCAGGATGCGGCCGGAGTCGATGAGGGTGACCCGGTCGCAGACCGTCTCGGCCTCCACCAGGTCGTGGGTGGCGATCAGCACCGTGATCCCGTCGGTCCGTAGTTCCGTGAGCATGGCGCGGAAGTCCCGCCGGCCGACCGGGTCGATGCCGAGGGTCGGCTCGTCCAGGAACACCAGCCGGGGCTCCGGGAGCAGCGCCCTGGCCAGGTGGAGGCGCTGCTGCATGCCGCGCGAGTAGGTGTGGACGCGCGAGTCGGCGCGGCCCAGCAGCCCGAAGCGGTCGAGCACGGCCGTGCAGCGGTCCTCGATCTCCTCCTTGGGCAGCTGGTACATCGCGGCCCAGAACCGCAGCGTCTGACGCGCCGTCAACCAGTGGTGCAGGCCGCGTTCGAGGGTGACGCTGATCAGCGGCCGGATCTTCCCGGCCTCCTGCACGACGTCGTGCCCGAAGACGCGGGCGGAGCCCGAGGTCGGCAGCAGGACGGTGCTGAGGATCTTGACGAGCGTGGTCTTCCCCGCGCCGTTGGGGCCGAGCAGGCCGTGGATCTCGCCGGCCTCGACGGTCAGGCTCACGCCGTCCAGGGCGACCCTCGGTTCCGACCGCCGACGGCGCCGCCCGACCTCCTGGTAGACGCGCCGCAGGTCTCGAACGTCGACCGCGGGTGTCCGGGTACCGGTGTTGTTGGCCTCAGCCACGAAATCTCCCTTCCGCGGGGATCGACTGCCTCACCCTAGGCGGGCCGGTCAGGGCGGGCACGCCCCCGGAACGGGGGACACCGGGCCGGTACCGGATCGCCCCGGGCTCTCGTACAAACTGGGAACCGGCCCGCGGAAGCAGCCCCCGAGGGGGAGCCCGGGGCCGCGAGCGTCGACACATCCGCCCTCCCCGTGCGAGGTCCTTCCATGCCCCAGCTCCTCCTCGACGCCGGCGAGCCGGTCGCCGGGCGTCCGACCGTCGTCGCGTTCCCCCCGGCGGGATCGGGAACGGAGTACTTCCACGACTGGATCCCGCTGGTGTCACCGGAGTTGAACCTGCTGCCGGTGCGGCTCCCCGGGCGCCAGGACCTCTGGGACCGGGCCCCGGCGGAGGACCTCGGCGAGATCACCGGCCTGCTGGCCGAGGAGATCGCGCAGCGGCCGGACACCGGACTGGTCCTCCTCGGCATCTGCACCGGCGGCCTCATGGCCTACGACCTCGCGCACCGCCTGCGGGAGCGCCGGGCCGGGAACGTGCGGGCCCTGGTGCTCAACGGCACCCCGCTGCCGGAGACCGCGGCGGGCGGGCTCGTCCGCCGGTACGACGCCGAGCGGCCCTTCCTGTGGCAGGCGGCGTCCAAGGTGCTGCGCGACTACTACGACACCGCCGAGACCGGCGGGTTCCCCGCCGAGGAGGCGGGCGGCGACGAGGACGGGGACGAGGACGAGGCGTGGCAGGCGGCCCTGCTGGACGAGGTCTGGCAGCTCGCCGAGCCGCGGATCCGCGCCGACATCCGGGCGACCGAGATCCACTCCTACCCGTCGCAGCCGCTGGACGCCCCGATCGTCACGATCCGCGGCGAGGCCGACGACGTCGTGCCCCTGGAGGAGGCGCGGGGCTGGGCCGCGCACACCCGGGGCGGCTTCACGCTGCGTCAGCTGACCGGCGGGCACTTCCTGATGGCCGACCGCAAGGCGGAGTTCGCCCGGGAACTGCTCGCGGTCGGCCGGGCGCTGGGCGGGCCGGACGGGTCGTGACGCCGCGGCGACCGACCGGGCCGGCCGCCGGCGGCGGGCCCGGTCAGGCCGGCGGACCGCCTCCCCCGCGCAGCCGCTCCTCGACGATCTCCGCCAGCCGGTGGACGGCCGGGGCCTCCACCATCGTGAGGTGGTCGCCCGGGGTGTCGAACACCTCGACGGCCTCCGCCGCCCCGCTCCAGCCGTTGCGGCCGTCGTCCTCGTAGGCGGGCACGTCCGAGGCGCGGATCAGCGTCAGCGGCCCGGGGTAGCGCTCCGCGGGCTCGTAGCGCAGGAGCGCGAGGTGGTTGCGGATCCGCACGTCCAGGAACCGCAGGAACCGGGCGACGTGGTGGCCGTCGGTGAACGCCCCGCCGGCGTGGCCCCGTTCGACCACGACGTCGATCTGCTGCCGGTACGGCCGCCCCCGCAGGTCCTCCTGGGGGATCTCCACGTTCAGCATCGTCCGCGCGAGCCCCTGGATCGTCAGGGTCCGCATGACGTCGGGGTCGGCGGTGGCCCCCGCGGAGGCCGGCAGCCGGGAGTCCAGCACGCCGACCAGGTCGACCTCCTCCCCCCGCTCCCGCAGGCGGCGCGCCGCCTCGACCGCGAGGTAGCCGCCCATGGAGTAGCCGAGCAGCCGCCACGGACCCCCGGGGTGCTCGTCGAGCATGTGGGAGACGTAGGCGTCCGCCATCTCCTCCACGGAGTCCAGCGGCGAGGTGTCCTGCTCGATGCCCAGCGACTGCAGGCCGAGGAGCGTGTGCCGCGGCCCCAGGGCCCGGACGAGCTCGAAGTACTTCACGAGCGTGCCCGGCAGCGCGTGGAAGAGGTACAGCGGGGGCCCCTCCTCGCCCTTCCGGAGCAGCACCACCGGGCTGGTGTGCTTCCCCGCGCCCGCGCCGGCCAGCCGGTCGGCCAGCATCCGGACGGTGGGCGCGGAGAGGAGTTCCGCCAGGCGGAGGTCCGTCCCGAACCGCCGCCGGACCTCGACGACGACCTGCACCCCGGCCCGGGAGGTCCCTCCCAGGTCGAGGAAGAAGTTCAGGTCGATGTCCGCGACCGGCTGACGCAGGACCGCCTGCCAGATCCGGCTCAGTTCTATCTCGGTGGCATCCCGGGGTGGCTGCGGCATGGTCCTTCACCTGTTTCGACGATCAGTGGTCCGACGACGGCACGTACACGCAAGCCGGCCGCGCCTTCCGGCGGCCGGCGGAGAGGAAATCATGAGGGTCCTGTTCATCGCGTCCCCGGGGGTCGGGCACGCGCGGCCGATGCGGCCGCTGGCCCGGGCGTTCGGGGAGGCCGGGCACGAGGTGGCGGCCGCCGTGAGCGACCGCCTCCCGGCCGCCCTGTTCGACCCGTCCGTGCCCGTGTTCGCCAAGCGGCCGGACCGCTTCCCGACCAATCCGCTGCCGCGCGGGCCCGAACGCGCGGCCTGGTGGCGCGAGCACAACCTCGCCATGGCCCGGGAGAGCCTCGCCGACTCGCTGGACGTCATCCGGTCCTACCGCCCGGACCTCGTGGTCCGGGACTGCTCCGAGCGCGGGGGGCACCTCGCGGCCGAGCTGAACGGCATCCCGCACGTCACCCTGCTCACCGACTCCCTGTCGGCGCTCCGCCCGTACGTCTCCGACGAGGCGGCGCTGGCCGAGGGGCTCCGCGCGGAGGCCGGGCTGCCCGCCGACCCCGAGGGGGCGCGGCAGGTCCCGACGATGGGCGTCTCGTTCGCCCTCCCCCGCTTCTACGGTCCGCAGGCCGAACTCGTCCCGAACATCCGGTTCTTCCGCCCCGCGCTCCCCGCGCTCCCCGCGCCGGCGCCCCCGGCGGTCCGGGGCGGGGGCGGCGCACCCGTCGTGCTCGTCACCCTCGGGACCACCGCCGGGGTGCCGCACCGCGACTTCCTCCGGCGGATCCTCCGGGGGCTGCGGGGGGCGCCCGTCCGG
This sequence comes from Kitasatospora sp. NPDC042419, assembly GCF_056437345.1. Classification (NCBI taxonomy): domain Bacteria; kingdom Bacillati; phylum Actinomycetota; class Actinomycetes; order Kitasatosporales; family Streptomycetaceae; genus Kitasatospora; species Kitasatospora sp. NPDC042419. The sequence continues at coordinate 38,789 of NZ_JBWKAW010000017.1, read as the reverse complement.
GTCGTCGCGGCGGTGCCCGACGCGGACCGGCCGGAGCTCGCCGCGGCGTTCCCCGAGTCCGAGGTCCTGGGCTTCGTGGCGCTGGAGCGCCACCTGGACCGCGCGGACCTGGTCGTCACCCACGGCGGCTTCGGCACCGTGACCAACGCCCTCTCCCGGGGTGTGCCGCTCCACCTGACCCCCTTCCACAGCGACCAGTTCTTCAACGCCGAGCGGGTCCGGGCCGCCGGCGTCGGCGCCGTCCTCGACTGGCCGGAGTGCTCGCCCGGCTCCCTGCGGGAGAGCGTGCTCGCGGCGCTGGCGGACACCTCGCTCCGGACGGCCGCCCGGAGCTTCATGCGGGAGCTGCACGCGCTGCCCGACCTGTCCGCCTGCGTGGCGGCCCTGGAGGAGCGCCTCGGGTAGCGCGGCGGGCCCGGCGGATCGAGCGGGTGCGGCGGGTGCGGCGGATCGAGCGGGTGCGGCGGGTCAGCCGGCGGCGAGGAGCCGGTCGATCGCCGCCCGGCCCGCCGGCCCCCAGGTCGGCTTCCCGCCGGGCAGGCCGCGTTCCCCGGCGTGCCCGATCGCGACCAGGGACAGGGCGCGCAGGACCGCCCAGCCGCGGGCCCGCCGGATCATCGCCTCGTCCGCGTCCGGGTAGCCGGCGAGGAACCGCGCGTCCGCGCCGCCCGGGAGCAGCAGCCAGGCGGCCGCGACATCGGTCGCCGGGTCGCCGGCGCAGAGCTCGCCGAAGTCGATCACACCCGAGAGCGTGCCGTCCGACACCACCACGTTGGCCGGGTGCAGGTCGCCGTGCAGCCACTTCGGCGGCCCCTGCCAGGCCGGGGCCGCCACCGCCCGCTCCCAGACCTCGCGGACCGCACCGGCCCGCTCGCCGCCGGCGAACGGCTGGAACCGCTGCTCGAACTCGTCCGCGAGCAGGCCGAGCGGGACGCCGCGGTTCGGGTTCCCGGGCGCTCCGGCGGGCGCCGTCCGGTGGAGCGCCGCGAGGAAGCCGGCCAGCGCGTCCGCGGCGTCCCCGCCACGGGTGACCGGGACGCGGTCGGCCGGCTCGCCGGGAACCCAGGTCACGATGCTCCAGGGGCGCGGGAACAGGTCGGACGGCTCGCCGGTCCGCACCATGGCGGGCACCGTGAGCGGAAGGCCCGGCCCCAGCACGGGCAGCCACCGCTGCTCCTTGCGCAGGAGCTCGGGGGCCCGCGAGGTGCGCGGCAGGCGCAGGGCGTAGTCGTCCCCGAGCCGCCACTGCTGGTTGTCCCACCCGGTGGCGGCGAACCGGAGCTCCAGCTCCGCCAGGTCCGGGTGCTGCTCCCTGAGCAGGGACCGCACCGTCCGCTCGTCGATCTCCACGATCTCCATACCCGCACTCCCATCTCTCATCGAAACACCGGAACCGCGGCCCGGCAGCCGCGCAGGGCGATCCGGTCAGCCTTCCAGGTCCAGCAGAAGATCGAACAGCTCCCCCTGGACCCCGAGGACGACGGGCCGGCCCCCGCGCGCGAGGTCCCGGGCGTCGGAGACCTGCCGGGCGGGCCAGTCGGTACCGCCGCAGGGCCAGCGGAGCTCCACCTCGTTGACCCCCTGCCGGAGCAGGCCGGCCGGGACCTCCACCGTGGCGTCCGTCCACGAGGGGGCCGCCGCGAGTCCGCCCACCCGGTGCCCGTTGACGGCGACCCCGACCGGGTCGCCGGCCCGGACGGCCGCGGGAACGCGGTAGGTCAGCCGCAGGCGGCCGCCGGCCGGGCCGCCCAGCCGGAAGCCGAACCGCGAACCCGACCCGAAGGCCTGGAAGTAGGCGCGCTCCGGCAGCTGGTGGTTGACGGGGCGGAAGGCGCCGTCGATGTAGCCCTGTTCCGCGGTGAGGAGCAGGTCGATCACCTTCGGGGCCGGGGCCGGGGCCGAGCCCTGAGCCGGGGCCGGGGCCGCCTCGCCGCCGACGGTGGCGAGCAGGGCCGCCTGCAGGCTCCACATGCCCAGCAGTTCCGCGGACCGCGCCATCATCGGCTCCAGGTACCGCGCCGCGTGCGGGTACGCGAGCAGCTCGCCGAGGGCGTCCGCGCTCCACACCGGCCCGGTGCCGTCGAGCAGCCTCAGCAGGGCCGCGGCGAACGCGCGCCCCTCCGGGTGCGTCCGGACGGCGCGCCGGACCAGCCGTTCGACGCTCTCGGGCTCCTGGCCGTAGTAGCTGCCGTGGACGGCCGCGAGGACGTCCCCGACGGCCCGGTCCGCCGCGGGGACGACGTCCGCGGGCGCGGTGGTCCCCGGCGGCCGGCCCGCGACGGCGTCGGCGAGGGCGGCCGCGAGCAGTTCGATGCCCGCGCTGCTCAGGTGGCAGTAGTCGAGGAAGAGGTCCGGGTCGGGCGCCGGGGCGTCGGGGCCGGTCCGCAGCAGCACGCCGAGGTCGACGCAGCCGAACCCCCGGTGGGCCGCCCCCTCGACCAGGGCGCGCCGGATGCCCTCGGTGACCCGGGGGGAGTGGGAGCCGAACAGCCCGCAGACGGCGTCCCGGGACTGCTCCAGGGCCCGGCGCGTGAGCTCCGGCCGGCCGGCCGCGTCGCCCGCCCGCGCCCGCAGCCGGCCCGTGACCGGACTCATCCCCCGGTCGAGCCGGGCCATCTCCCCCGTGGCCCGGAGCGCCCCGTCGACGTCGCCGGCCGCCAGCGCCGCCTCGGCCTCCGCGCGGTGCTCCGCCCACGCCGACAGGTCTTCGGGCGACACCGGCGGCAGCTCCATCCCCGGATCGGGCGACCAGCCCCGGAGGTTGAACTCGGGGACCACCACGACCACCTCGGCCGCGCAGGCCGCGGCGGCCTCGGCGAGGCCGTCGAGCACCTCCCGGACGCCGGGCCCGACGATCCGGTCCTGGTAGGCGCGGCGCATCGCGGGATAGCCGCCGGCGCGGAGCTCCGCCGCCAGCGCGTCCAGGTCGTCGGCGGTGTGCCGCGACCGCATCCAGTTGTTGCCGGCGTACACGACGATGACGTCCGGCTCCAGCCGGGGCAGCTGCCGCACGGTCTCCAGCAGGTCGTACCGGTCGGCGCCGGTCTGCGCCAGGTCCACCACCTGGTAGGCGTCGCCGGACGCGGTCAGCTGCCGTTCCAGGGCGAGGGCCGGGGTGAGCACGGGGTCGAGCAGGAAGCCCCGGGCGCTCGACTCCCCGAGCAGGGCCACCCGTCGGGCGCCGTCGGCGGGCGGGATCCGGTCGGCGGCCGCCCACCGGCGGTCCTCCTCCGCGCCGAGCCGGCGCCGGCGCAGCGCCGGGCCGCCCTGGCCGGTGACGACCTCCCAAGCGCCCACGGCCCCGTCACCGGCCGACGGGCCGGCGGCCCCGGGTGCGGCCCCGGGCGCCGTCTCCGGCCACAGCTTGCGCAGCTCGGCCAGCACCTCGGACCCCCGTTCGTCCGAGAGCAGGCGCGCCAGGTTGTCCGCACGCAGTTTGAGGGTCTTGTCGGACATGGTCGGCTCCTCGCCGGCTCAGAGGAAGGTGTAGACGTCGTCACCGATGGCGGGCTGCCGGTACGGCGACTGCCGGTCGACGCGGTCGAACCAGTGCGGCGGGACGTCGGACGAGCGGACGGCGAGGTCGTCCAGGACGAGGACGTCCAGCCGTGACCGGATGAAGCAGGCCAGCGCGTCGGCGGGGCTCGACACGATGGGCTCGCCCCGCATGTTGAACGAGGTGTTGAGCAGGACGGGGTAGCCGGTCCTGCGTCCGAAGGCGGTGAGGAGCCCGTGGAAGCGCGGGTGGTCGTCCCGGTCGACGGTCTGGACGCGGGCGCTCCCGTCCACGTGCGCGATCGCGGGGAGCGCCGCCGGCTCGTGGACCTGCGCGGTGTCGAGCATGAAGGGCGAGGCCGTCGGGAGCTCGAAGAACTCGGTGCAGCGCTCGGCCGGAACGGCGGGTGCGAAGGGCCGGAAGGCCTCGCGCTTCTTCACCAGGGCGTTGATGTGGTCGCGCATGTCCGCCCGCCGCGGGTCCGCCAGGATCGACCTGGCGCCCAGGGCCCGCGGCCCGAACTCCATCCGGCCCTGGAACCAGCCGACGACCGCGCCCTCGTCCAGCCACTCGGCCGTCCGCTCCAGCAGAGCCGGCTCGTCCCCCGCGAAGTCGGTGTACGGCACCCCGGCGGCGTCCAGCCAGCCCCGCGGATCGCTGCTCACGGGCGCCGGGCCGAGCCGCACGTCCCTGAGCCGGCGCGGCCGGTGGCCGCCCGAGAGCCGGTGGCTCACGATGGCGGCGGCGCCGACCGCGCCGCCGGCGTCACCCGAGGCCGGCTGGACGAAGATCTCCCGGAAGGGCCCGCGCTCGCGGATCCTCCGGTTGGCGGAGCAGTTCAGCGCGACGCCTCCCGCGTAGCAGAGCCGGTCGCTCCCCGTCTCCTCGTGCAGGAACCGCAGCTTGTCCAGGAGGACCTCCTCCAGCAGGACCTGCAGGCTCCTCGCCAGGTCGGAGTGGAACTGCGTGATCTCCGACTCCGGCTCGCGGGGCGCCGACCCCAGCAGGTCGCAGAGCTCCCGGGTGAACATCGGCGGCCGCCCGCTGACGTCGAAGTACCTCATGTCCAACCGGTACTGGCCGCGCGGCAGGTCGACGACCAGCCGCCGCAGCCGCTCCAGGTGGCGCGGGGTCCCGTAGGGCGCGAGTCCCATCACCTTGTACTCGTCGCCGTTCACCGCGAAGCCGAGGAAGGAGGTGAGGGTGCTGTAGAGGATGCCGAGCGAGTGCGGGAAGTCGACCTCCTCGAAGAGGTCGACGCCGCCGGCGCCTCCCCGGCCGTAGCTCGTCGTCGTCCACTCGCCGACGGCGTCGGCGGTGAAGAGCGCCGCCTCCTCGAAGCCCGACTGGTAGAAGGCGCTCGCCGCGTGCGCCTCGTGGTGCCGGACGCAGGTCACCTCGCCCTCGTAGCCGAGCAGTTCCCGGATCTGGCGGAGCGGCCGGCCCGCGTCGAGCCGGGCGAGCTCGTCGGACGGGACCGCCGCCAGGGCGGGCAGCCCCATCCCGAGCTGGCGCCCCAGCTTGCGGACCGGGTCCTCGTAGTAGGCGACCCGGTCGACGTCCCGCATCCGGACGCCGGCGTCCCGCAGCGCGGCCCGCACGGCGCGCACCGGCATGGCGGAGTCGAAGCGGCGGCGGGTGAACCGCTCCTCCTGCGCGGCGCAGACGACCTCGCCGTCGACCATCAGCGCGCAGGCCGAGTCGTGGTAGAGGGCGGACAGGCCCAGAACGATCACGGTGTGCTCCTGTCTCCGCCCCGCGGACCGGACGGCGGCCGGGGCGGGGGCTCGTTCCACTGCGTGGATCCGGCGGCGATGAGGCGGCCCAGCGTCCTCGCGTCGCTCAGCACCCCGGCGTCGAAGCGCCGTGATCCCGTCCGAGCGGCGTCGAGCACGTCGGCGAGGAGGATCCGCAGGCTGTCGGCCGGCTCCACCCGGCGGACGTACTGCCGGTCGGCCGTGCGGACCCGGATCTCGGCCTCCGTGTCCGGGGGCAGCGAGAACGGCCGCTCGATCTCGACGGCGCAGCTCCTGCCCAGCAGTTGGAGGGTGTTCCGGTAGACGGTGGTGAATCCGAAGTGGCCGACGGCCGTCTGGCCGCCGGGGTAGCCCGCCAGGACGCTGTACGAGGTTTCGAGGCCGTCGGCGGTGCGCTCCCCCACCAGCACGTCGAGCCGCTCGGGCTCGGCCCCCCACAGCACCCTGCCCAGGGAGGCCAGGTAGGGGCCGGTGTCGAGGAACGCGCCGCCGCCCCGGGCCCGGTCGTGGCGGAAGTCCTCACGGGGAACGGGTGGTGTGAAGACGGCGACGGCCCGGGTGATGCCGGTCCCGGTGACCGACCGCACCTCCTCGAACAACGGGTGGAAGCCGTAGCAGGTGGCCTCGGCCAGCACCAGCCCGGACGCCCGGGCCAGCGCCACCAGCTCGGGGACCCCGCCCGGATCCTGCAGGGCCGGCTTGTCCACCACGACGTGGTGGCCGCGCTCCAGGGCGTACCGGACGGCCGCGGCGTGCTCGCTGTTGACCAGCGAGACGTAGACCAGGCCCGGGCGGACGGTGTCCAGCGCCGCCCGCCAGTCCCGGTGGAACCGTCCGGGCCGCGGGAGCGGCCCGACGGACCCGGCGTCGGCGTACCTGCTGGCGACGGACACCGACGCGATCCCGGGCAGGTCGGACACGGCGGGCAGGACGCGTCGCAGGGCGAAGCGGGACGCGCCTATCAGGAGGAAGTCCATCGGCTCTCATGATCTTCGGTCGGGAACGGAGGGCCCGCGCCCGGGTGTCCGGGCGCGGGCCGGTCCACGGGACGCGGCCCGGCGCCGTACGCGCGGCGGGAGTTGCCGGACAAGCCCTAAGACACGCCCTAGCGGGCGATCCACGGGACGATGTCGCCGGCGCGCTCGCCGCCCACCAGCTGCCCGTTGCGGTCCGTGCGGACGTAGGCGCGCGCCAGCCAGCGGTCCCGGCCGTCCCACCGCGCGGTGAACGGGGTCCGCGCGTGCGTGGTCCGCAGGTTGTCGAGGACCAGCAGGTCGCCGGGGGTCAGGTGGACCGCCTCGGCCGCCCGCGGCAGGGCCGCGGTCAGCGCCTCGACGGCCGCCACGTCCGCGGGGTCCTCGGCCGACAGGAGCGGCCGGTCGAAGCAGAAGTACGGGTCGTCCTCGTCGCCGTAGAACAGCGCCACCCGGGCCACGTCGTGCTCGGCGTTCAGCTTCTCGTCGATCACCCGCGGCAGCACGCGGCCGAACAGGTGGCGCCGCACCTCCTCGCCGAGCAGCGGCAGCACCTTGCGGGCCGACGCGACCATGGTCGCGGCCTCGCCGTCGTGGTCGGCCCGGATGCAGCCGAGCATGATGTAGTTCGGCTGCCGGGCGTGCTCCGTCAGGTCCGAGTGGAAGGTGAGCGGGGTGTTCGAGCTCTCACCGGACATCGGGTGGGCCGTCGGCGTCGGGTACAGCTCGTGCAGCACCTCGCGGGCACGGCCGTTGCCGTAGCCGGTCTCGTAGCCGGTGTGCAGCCCGAGCCTGCGGCCGACGACGGCGACCATGGCCTCCATGGCGAGCAGCGGGCGGTCCGCCGGGGTGGGCGTGCTGGTGGGCGTGGGGGGCAGTTCCTCGTCCGGCTCCACCGGCAGGCCCCGCAGGAGCAGGTAGCCCTCGGTGGTGCTGGTGGCGTTGAACTCGTCCAGGTCCGCGGCCAGCTGGGCGGGCAGCTTCTCGGAGAGCTCCTTCGCGGCCTCCAGGAAGGCGTGGAGGTCCGCACGCGGCACCTGCGGGAGCGCCGCGACCAGGTCCAGCAGTTCGTCGCGGTACGGTGCGCAGTCGATGACCGCAGCTGTCATGGCGTCAACCTTCTTCTCTCGTCGGTGGGACGGACTGGGGTGGGAACGCGCCGGGGCCCTCAGAGCAGGCACGCGGCCAGGCTCCGGGCCTCGACGTTGACGTAGTAGCCGAGGCGCGTCACGCGGTTGAGCAGGCCGAGGCTCATCCACCGGTAGTTGGCCGGTGCCTCGACCTCGTGGTCCTCGGGCACCTCGATCACGAGGTGGGTGGTGTCCGCGCGGGAGAACCGGCCGCCGTCCTCCGACTGGACGGTCCTCATGCGGACCCAGGAGTCGGGCGGGTCGAGGTACCCGGCCAGCGGCGGCAGGTCCTGCGGCCCGCGGCTCGTCCCCGGTGCGAACTGGACCGAGGGCCCGAGCTCCATCCGGTCGGTCAGGCCCGGCTGGACCGTCGCCTGGAGCAGGAACTGCAGTACCCCGGCGCGGCGTTGGCAGACCAGGGCGACGACGGCCCCGGGAGCGGGTTCGAGCATCGGCTGCGACCAGGTGTCGACCTCCCGGCTGGTCGCCCGCACCGACGTGCCGATGATCTCGAAGTAGCGGCCGTCGCGGTGGCGGACGGAGTCCTCGTCGCACACCCACGCGTCCATGTCCCGCAGGCTGATCCGCCGGACGTCGAGGGAGAACCGCGACTTCTGGTCGACGAGCCACGTCATCGCGCGGGCGAGGTCGTCCGCGGAGCGCAGCGACCGGTGGGACTCGACGGTCCCGGCGTGGAAGCCCCCGGCGGGTCCGGCCCCCCGGGACCGGTCGTCCTCCTCCGCGGCGTAGGAGATTCCGGACAGGACGGTGCGGGCGTTCATGTTCACCCGGTTCCCGAGTGCGAGCTGCTCCCGCAGCTGCCCCAGCGTCATCCAGGTGAAGTCGGCCTGGACGGGCACGTGTTCGTCCGGCGGCACCTCGACGATCATGTTCCGGTTCCGCTTGTGCAGGTACCAGGAGGCGTGCTCGGAGAGGAGCTGGTCGAAGAGCACGCGGCGGCGCCCGCCCGCCAGGAAGTACTCCAGGTAGGGGGTCGGCCGGCCCCCGTGGACGCGCTGGTAGTTGCTCGGGGTCGCCTGGACGGTCGCCGCGTACTGGACGAAGGCGGTGTTCCCCGGCTCCATCTTCGCCTGCATCAGGAAGTGCGGCACGCCGTCGATCCGCTGGACGAGGATGCCGAGGATGCCGATCTCCGGCTGGACGATGATCGGCTGGCACCACTCCGGCTCGGGCCCGAAGTCCGTCCGCACGGACAGGCCCTCGACGGTGAAGAAGCGGCCCGACGAGTGGCGGAGCCGGTCGCCCAGCTCCCACTGCGGGAGCGCGGCCAGCGGCACCCGGCCCACCTCGTAGCACGCCGAGGTCTCGCGTTCCTTCAGGAAGGCGTCCGGGTCCAGGGTTTCCGGGGACCTCGACACCATCGCCGACGCCAAGAAGCCGTCGGCGTCACGCGCGGTGGTAGACATCCTGTTCCTCCTTCTCCGCACCGGGCGGGTGAGCCCGCCGGCCGCACCGGACCGACGGGTTCACGACCGGGCGAGCAGACTGCTCACCGCGGCTTCGCGGGCCATGAGTTCCACGCCGGCGCCCAGGCCGAGCGGCTCGAAGTCGATCAACGTCCGCAGCAGCGAGACGTCCGCCACCAGGCTGCCGACGTCGGTGATGGCCGTGGCGCCCCGGACGGTGGGGATCAGCGCGCCCGTCGCCGCCCCGACGGCGGCGACGACGTCGGCGACCGAACGCCCGGCTCCGCTCCCGACGTTGACGACCTGCGGCGGATCCGGGTGGCGGACCAGCAGGTCGACGGTCGCCCGGGCGAAGTCGTCGACGTGCAGGAAGTCCCTGACCTGCCGGCCGCCGCCGTGCAGGGTGAACGGCGTGCCCGTCAGGGCGCTCCAGAACGCCGCCGGGACGACCCCCTGGCCCCGGGACTGCGGCAGGAGGCGCCCGTAGACGTTGGCGCACCGCAGCACGCAGGTCCGCAGTCCGTGCACGCGGTGGTAGTAGTCCATGTACTGCTCGCCCACCAGCCGCGACATCCCGTACGGCGAGGTCGGCTCCAGGGCGTCCGACTCCCGCTTGGGCCGCTCCCCCGGGGCGTAGACGGCGCCGGCGGACGACAGGAACACCACCCGGGTGCCGGGGCTCTCGGCCCGGACCAGCTCGCAGACCGGGATGACGAGGGAGACCGTGCCGACCGCGTCGACCGCCGGCTCGGCGCCGGACGGGACCGGGAAGCGACCGCCGGCGGCGATCACGACGACGTCGACACCGCGGCGGAGGACGTCCGGCAGCCGCTCGACACCGTCGCCCAGCAGGACGCGGACGTCACCGGCTCCGGCTCCGGCTCCGGCACCGGCTCCGGCTCCGGCTCCGGCTCCGGTGGGAAGGTCCCGGAGCGAGAAGGGGTCGGACCGGCCGATGACGCTCACCTCGCCGCCGCGGCGCGCCGCCTCCAGGGCGAGCGCGCTCCCCAGGAAGCCGGCACCGATGACGGCGATCCTCGGGGCCGTCGGCGCCCCCCGTCCGGACTGGCCGCCGTTCATCGGGTCCGGCCCGCCAGCAGCTCCTCCAGCCGGGACACCACCGTGTCCTCGCCGGCAGCGGTGAGGGCGCGCGGGTCCACCTCCAGCCGGCCCAGGTGCATCTTGAAGTCGCGGAGGTAGACGGCCGGCGTGCCCGCCTTCATCTCCCGGGCCAGGGTCGGCGCGTCCCGACCGGCCGCCTCGGGGTCGATGTCCAGCAGGACGCGGTGGATGGCGCGCCCCGACTCGTCGCGGATCACGGTCGCGGAGAGGCCGGGGAGCACGTCCAGGCGCTCCGCGACCCTGCTCATCCGGGCGAACTGCTCCTCGGCCCGCTGCTCGGGCGTGGTCGCGGTGAACTCCCGCACCGCCTGGAGCAGTCCCAGGAGGTTCTCCTTGCCGACCTTCATCGGCCGGGCGATGCCCGAGTACTGCGCCCGGCAGGCCTCGACCAGGTCGGCCCGCCCGCAGACGAAACCGGCGGTCGGCCCGCCCAGGGCCTTGGGCCCGCTGAAGATCACCAGGTCGGCGCCGCTGGTCGCCCAGCGCTCCAGGTCCTCCTCGCCCGCGGCGTCGACGATCACGGGGATCCCGTGCTCGCGGCCGATCGCGAGCACGTCGTCGAGCGGGACCTGCCGGCGGTGGATCGCGTGGGTGTGGGAGGTCACGTACACCAGGGCCGCGGTCCGCTCCGAGACGGCCCCGAGGAGGTGGCCCGGCAGCGTCTCGTTGACGGTGCCCACCTCGACCGTCCGGCCGCCGCCGAGCGCGATCATCTGGCTGATCGGCGCCCCGCCGTAGCTGATGACGTGGCCCTTCTGCAGCACGACCTCGTCGGGCAGGCCGGCGGCGTCCGGCAGGCGCTGGACGCGCGCCGTGTCGGTGCCCGCGACGCAGGCGGCCACCGCGATCGCCATGCCGGCCGCCGCCCCGGTGATCGGGCAGGCGTCCTCGCTGCCGGTGGCCTTGGCGAGGAACTCCCCGGCCGCGCGCCAGAATTCGTCCATGTCGACGTGGAAGCGCGCGGCGTTGCCCATCGCCTCGATGACGCCCTCGCTGAGCGTGCAGCCGCCCAGCGGTGTCGAGTTGGCCTGGGCGCTCACGATGGGAGAGATCCCGAGGTCCCGGTAGTCCATGTTCTCGTTCCTTGTCCTCAGTGTGGAAGGGGCTGATCGGATCGGGAGACCCCTCACCCCGAGGCGAGTTCGGCGTCCAGCCAGGCGACGAAGCCGGCCAGGGTGGTCTCGTAGAGGCGCTCCGTGCGCCGGCCGGGCGCGGCGAGCTCGCCGGACACGACGCGTTCCATCGCGTCGGCCAGGCTGTGGGCGTCCGGCCGGGGCAGCGCGATCCCCAGGCCCTCCCGTTCGACGACCTCTCCGGAGGTGCCGAACCCGTCGATGATGCTGGGGATCCCGTGCAGCCAGCTGTCCCGGAGCCGCAGCCTGGTCGCGGTCTCGTTCTCCGCCCCGGGCCGCGTCACGCACACGTACGCCTTCGCCGCCTTCACGTACCGGTCGCGCCGGGACAGTGCCAGCGGCTCCGTGTTCAGCAGCACGCGGTCACCGAGCCCGAGTTCGCCGACCAGCTCGCGGACCCGCGCGATGGTGGCCCGGGTGTCGTCGATCGGCCGCGCGTACAGGAAGGCGGCGGTGGTGTCCACGCCGCGCTCGCGCAGCAGGTGCACCGCCTCCACCAGCATCAGCGGCTCGTAGAACGCCCACATGCCGCCGGTCCAGAGGAAGTCCGCCAGGTGCAGCGGCTCGGCGGCGTCGGCCACCCGGAGTCCGGCACTGCCGAAGCCGATCGGCACGGTGCTGATCAGGTGGTCCAGCGTCCTCGACCGGACGACGTCGGCCGGCCTGAGCCGGCCGAGCGCGCAGAGCGTCGTCATGAGCGCGGCCCGCTCCGACCGGGACCGGCACAGGAAGTGGTGGGTGACCTGCAGCTGGCGCTGGTAGGTGCTCAGGTACCGCTGGTACTCGCCGGTGGGGTCGTCGTGGGCCAGGAGCGAGGGGAAGTCCATGTGCTCGATCGGCGCACGGCACTCACCGACGATCAGTTTCCGGTGCGCGACGGCGAGTTCCAGCCGGTCCCGGTCGGCGGTGTCGAAGAACAGGACGGCCTTCGCCGCCACGACGGCCTTCTCGGCGTCCGGCCCCACCTCGACGAGTTCGGCCTCCCCCAGGTCGACGGCGTCCGTCGTGGGGGGTGCGATCACCTGCACCCGGAAGTGCCGGCTGAGGACCTGCGTGATCTCGGCGAGGCGCTGCCCAGCGCCCGCGATGGACGTCTCGGACATCGAGTACGAGCCGGCGTCGACGACGATCGGTTGTTCGGGCATTTCCAGCTCCAGCTCAGGGACCGCCGGGGCGGTCTCCGGTCTCGGACTTACAGGACGTCGGTGTAGTGGTGGGGCGGGCCGAACCGGTCGCGGACCCGCCGGCTCCCCTTGCCGTCCTGGCGGAGACCGGACCGCGCGTCGCGGAACTCCTCGGCCAGCGCCTCGACGGCCTCCTCCCGGCCACCGGTGAAGGTGAACTCGGCCAGGCCCAGCCTGAGCACCGGTCCGGGCACGCCCGGCAGGTCGACCTGGACGTTCAGCCGGATGCCGTTCTCGTACATCGCCCGGGAGAACCCGTCGGTCCGCTCCGCGTCCCCGATCCGCACCCAGACCTGGTGGGTGCCGGTGGCGTGGCCGTCCGCGTCCCGGACGACGTCGAAGCCGTCGGCGGTCAACAGGTCGGCGAACCGCCGCGCGTTGGCGACGACCTGCGCCGCGTAGTCCGCGCCGAAGTGGGCGAACTCCGCGGCGGCCAGCCCCAGGGCGAGCGTCTCCGCGAAGTGGTGGCTGCTCAGCAGCTTGAACTGGGCGTCGCGGAGCCGGTCGCGGAGCTGCGCGTCCCGGGTGAACAGGACGCCCTTGTGGGGCCCGGGGAAGGTCTTGTGGGTGGACCCGCCCATGGTGTCGGCGCCGAGGTCGAGCGGGTTCGCCAGCACGCCGCCCAGCACCAGGCCGAGGGTGTGGCTGCAGTCCACGTGCAGGCGCGTCCGCGGGGACACCGCCCTGATCACCTCGGCGACCGGCTCAACCCGGAGCTCGTGCCGGCTGTTCTGGAGGTCCAGGTACACGAGGTCCGGCGCCGACTCGCGGAGCACCCGCTCCAGCGCGCCCTCGTCGACCACGCCGTGCTCCGCCGGGACGGTGGCCGCGGCGAAGCCGAGCCGCCGGGCCAGGTCGGAGGTCGCGTAGTGGCCGCCGGACGCCGTGTCGACGGACACCACCGTTCCGCCGGGCTCGCCGCCCAGTCCCGCCATGGCGATCGTCATGGCCGACATCCCGGAGATGGGCCGGACGTTCACGTAGGGGGCGCGGCAGAGCCGGGAGAGGCTCTCCGTCGTCAGCTCCGTCTCGACCTCGGCGACCGCCTGGCCGCCGCGGAACTGCCAGAAGCCCGGCTCCAGCGCGTCGTTGAAGAAGTAGCGGTTGTAGAAGTCACCGCCGAGCGGCAGCTGCGCCAGCGGCGACATCCGGTTCTCGCTCGGCACGAGGTTGACGGCGTCACCGGCGTCCGCCTCGTGCCGGCGGAACGCGTCGACGACCTCACGGAGCTTCGAGATGTCGGGCACTTCCACTTCCTCCTGGTCGTCTGTCCGGTCCCCGGTCGGGTGCGGCACGGTCGTTCCACCGGGCGTCACGACAGGCGGGGCGGACGGCTGTAGAGCGCTCTGACGAGGTACCGCCGAGCGTCCGGGGCGTCCTGGTAGGCGGTGCGGCCGTGGGAGATCCAGTCGTTGCGGAACATCAGGAGCTCGCCCGGGGCCAGCGTCACGTGCGTGGCGTAGCGCGGGTCCCGGGTGGCCTCCCGGAGGAACTCCAGCCCGCGGTCCAGGTCGGCGGCGGCGCCCGCCGCCCGGTTCCACACGCAGGTGTCGTTGTCCGTGAAGCGGCTGATGACGCCGCCGTCCGGCTGCACCGCGAAGACCGGCCCGGCCGTGCTCGCGTCGACGCCCGGGAGCGTGGCCCTGCGTTCGAGGGCGTCGGGCGCCGTCAGCGCGGCCGCCGCCGCGGGATCGGCCGCGCGGAGGCGGTCGAACGCGGCCACGGCGTTGAAGACCAGGGTGTCGCCGCCCGTGTGCGCCGAGCGCACGCAGTAGAGGATCGTGGTGCGCAGCGCGCCGATCTGCTCCAGCAGCCCGTCCACGTGCCACGACTGGCCCTCGGTGGTGCTGAAGCCGGGGTGGGCGTCGTTCGAGTCCTTCCGGATGCTGCGGTAGGGGTTCGCGTACTGTCCGGCGTTCTCGTGGCGGTAGAGGATCGGCGTGACCGGTTCGCCCAGGTCGAACGTGCCCGCCACGTCCTTCAGCACGGTCTCCGGGCTCTCGATCCGGTCGCCCGTCGCGAGGACGCCGAAGCCGTTCGCCTCCAGGTCGCCGAGCAGCGCGGCGGAGGCGTCGGGTGCGCCGTGGTCGATCCTCCGGCCGACGGTCGGCGCGTCATAGCGTGCGTGGAACAGTTTCAATGCCCTTCCCCTACTCCCGTAAGGCCCGCCGCGTGCGAACCGGCGGTTCCGTGATCCGTCCCGCGCTCCGGGCCCGCGAAGACCCGGCACAACCGCTCCTCCAGGTGTGCCACGTACCGCTCGACCGAGAAGTCGGCGGCCCGTTCCGCGGCCCGCGCCCCGAGGGCGGCCGCCAGTCCCGGGTCGCCGAGCAGCCGGAGCAGGGCCGCCGACAGGTCGGCGTCCCGCTCGTACCCGACCCGGAGGGCGTCGCGCCCGTGCTCGACGATCTCGCCCGGTCCCCCGGTGTCGCCCGCGACCAGCGGCCGGCCCAGGGACATCGCCTCCAGGAGGACGATGCCGAACGGCTCGTTCCGCGCGGTGTGCGCGAACACGTCCATCGCGTGCATCCACGGCAGGACGTCCCGCTGCTCGCCGGCGAACACCACGTGCCCGGCCAGCCCGAGGTCCCGCACCAGCGCCGCCAGTTCGTCCGCGTACCCCGGGCTGGCGCTCTGCCGCCCGCCGACCACCACGGCCGTCAGGTCCGGGTGCGCCTCCAGCACCCTCGGCAGGGCCTTCAGGAAGGTGTGCACCCCCTTCGAGCGCTGGAGCCGCGCGACCGTCCCGACGACGGGCCCGGCGGCCGGCAGCCCGAGTTCCGCGCGGACCGCCGCGCGCGGCACGGCGAGCTGCTCCCGCGCCGCCGCGAGGTCGGTCCCCGGGTGGACCACCTCGACCGGAACCGCCCCGGACAGCGGCCTCTGCGCCCGGGCGATCGCCTCCGACGACGCGAACACCGCGGCGGCCGGCAGGCCGGCCACGAACACGTCGCGCTCGTTCCCCTGGCTCGGGATGTGGTGCTGGAACAGGACCGCCGGAAGGCCCAGCTCCCGGGCGAGGGCGCTGCCCTGCGGGTGCGCCACGTCGATCCAGCTGAGCACGCCGGCCGCGTCGTCGACGCCGGCCCGGCGCAGCAGGTCGGACAACCGCCCCTCGGCGGCCGCCGAGGGCACCGGCTCCGCGGCCTCCGCGGTCTCCTCGGCGACGAGGACCCGCGCTCCGAGCTCCCGCAGCTCGCCGACGAGCGGGCCGTCCTCCAGCGTCACGACCGTCCACCGCAGCCTCGACCCGAAGGCGACGAACTGGCGCATCATGGTCTCCGCGCCCCCGGAGAGCGGGGCCCGCGGTATGACGGCGATGCCGTGCAGCCTCCCGCCCGCCATCAGGCCAGCGCCCCTGCCACGGCCTCGACCTGTTCCGGCATCACCGTGAGGTAGTGGACGCCGAGTTCCTCCCGCAGCACCGCCACCCGGTCGCGGACGAACCCGGGGTCGCCGGCCAGCACGTACGGCGAGGCCAGCACCTGCTCGACGGCCGTCCCCGTCCGTTCGGCGAGCCGCAGGACGCCCGGGTCCTCCTCGGGCCGGGCGCCGACCGCGGCCAGGGTGACGTGCAGGGAGAACCGCGGGCACGGCCGTCCGGCGGCCCGGGCGTGCGACGCCACGACCGCGGCGGACCGCCGGAGGTCCTCGACGCCGGTGGCGACCTTGCGCTTCAGGTTCGCCTGGTACGAGCCGCCCGGCAGTTCCAGCGCCGCGGTCAGGCCCCAGTCGAAGTCGACCACGTCGGCGTACGTCCCGCCCAGCCGCAGCACGCCCGGGCTCGCGCCGCCGACCGCCAGCAACGGCGGCGCGGACAGCTGCGGGGAGAGCGGCAGCGCCTCGGCCGTCACGAACCGGCCCCCGACCGTCGCGGTGCCCCGGTCGAACAGCCGGCGCACGACGTCCAGGGACTCCTCCAGCGCCTGCATCCGGTCCGCGCCGTGCAGCGGCCGGCGGCCGATCGCGGCCAGCTCCTCGTCCTGCCAGCCGGCGCCCATGCCGAGGACGACCCGCTCGGGGCCGAACAGGTCGGCCAGCTGCGCGGCGCTGCGCCCGGTCAGACCCGGGTGCACCAGCTGGGAGTTGGCCATCAGGACGCCCAGGAGCAGGCGGTCCGAGGCCATGCCGAAGGCGGCGAGCAGCACGTACGGGTCGAACTGCGGCAGCGCCGGGCCCTGCGGCCGGTGCAGGAAGAGGTGGTCGCCCGCGACCACACCGGCGACGCCGGCGTCCTCGTAGCGCCGGGCCCGCTCGGCGACCTCCTGCGCCGGACCCGGGCGCGCCGTGGTCAGGAGTGCGATCGTCACAGCGCGGCCATCCAACCGTCACCGGCCAGGCAGTCGAGGCCGATCCGCTTCGCGGTCGCCACGGCCTCCGTCAGCGTGTTGACGATGGGCTCGCCCGCCTGGTTGAAGGAGGTGCAGACGACGGCCTCGGCGTCCCAGACGGTGCCGGCGCACTCCAGCAGGGCCCGGTAGCCGTTGTCCTCGGCCACCACCTGCGGCCGCGAGGTGTCGTCCGCGTGCACCACGGCGGTGAAGGCGCCGCGCCGCTCGTCCCGGACCACCGCGGCCATCGCCATGTAGGCGGAGGGCGTCCCGAGGAAGGAGCGGTCGAACTCCGCCGCCGTCATGGACGGCGCCAGCGGTCGCCAGGTCTCGCGGCCCTTGCGGACGTTGACGACGTCCCGGATCTCCTCCGGCCCGGGCTTCGCGATGATGCAGCGCCGGCCCAGGGCCCGGGGACCCAGCTCCATCCGGTCGGCGACCCAGCCGCAGAGCGCCCCCGCGTCGAGGCGCGCCACCAGCGGCTCCGGGCCGCACTCGACCACGTCGAGGCCGAGTCCGCGCAGCGTCGCCACGGCGTCGGCGGCGGCCACCGGCCGGCCGAGCCCCGCCCCGGCGGGCACGACACAGTCCGCCGGCTTGTCGGCGGCCGCGACGGCGGCCCCGAGGCAGACGCCCGCGTCGTTCGCGGCGGGCGGCACGAAGAGGGTGATGCCGCGCCGTGCGCAGACCTCCGCCAGCCTGCCGTTGTTGGTGCAGTTGAGCGCGACCCCGCCGGAGAGCACCAGGTAGGTCGTCGACGCGGGCAGCTCCTCGATGTAGGCGCACACCCGCTCGTACATCACGTCCTGCCCGGCCCGGGCGACGTCGGCGCGGTTGTTGAAGGACATCCGCAGGCCGTCGAAGGTCCGCTCGTAGGCGAGGCGGTGGCCGCGCTTGATCCGCGCGGCGGCGTCCACCTCCGCGGAGGCCTGCGCCCGGGGGAGCTCCCCGCCGAAGCGGTCGTCCACGAGGGCCGGCGGCAGCTGCTCCAGCACGCCCTGCCGGCCGTACCCGGCCAGGCCCATGGTCTTGCCCTCGTGGCCCCAGCCGAATCCGACGAAGCGGGACACGCCCTCGTAGTAGAGCCCCAGCGAGGACTCCAGGCCGAGGTGCCACACGCGGGTGAGTCCGCCCCCGGTGACGTGGAACATCGCGCCGGCCGTGGACTCCCCGCAGGCGTCCATGACGAGCGCCGCGCCCGGCCCTCCCCGCAGGTGCTCCGGGACGAACGCCAGCGCCGTCCACGCGTGCGCGACGTGGTGGTCCACGTACTCGATGCGCACGTCCGGGCGGAAGCCCAGCCCGGTGCCCGCCAGGATGCCCCGGACGGCGGCCTCGGCGTCGGCCGCCGACATCCCCATCTTCAGGGGGTTCCAGGCGAGCGCGACCGTCTCGACCGCCCCCGCGGGCACGCCTCCGATCTCCAGCACCTCGCGGACCGCCAGGACCGGGGTGTCGCCGGCCGCCCGCTTCCGCCGGGACAGGCGCTCCTCCTCGACGGCCGCGAGGACCGCACCGTCGCGCAGCAGGGCGGCCCCCGGGTCGTGGCCGTGTCCCGGAAGTCCGTTGATGCCGAGCACTACGCTCATGTCTGCTCCCTGTTCTGTCTGCGTACGGCTTCCATCCGCGTACGACGCCGCGCCGTACGACGCCGCGCGTCGGGGCGCGGCAGGGCGGGACCACTCCGCCCGGTCAGTCCCCGATGTCCGAGCGGGTGGCCGACGCGGGCACGGGGGCCGGCTTCTCGAAGGTGCTCACGACCGCCACGGCCCGTCCCTCGGAGACGGCCGTCTCGATCGCGCACATGGTTTCGAGGACGTGCAGGGCCAGTTCGGCACTCGCCCGGTGCGGGCGCCCGTTGACGACCGCCGAGGCCAGGTCGGCCACGCCGACGCCGCGGTCCCCGTAGGAGGTGAACGGGGAGTCGGCCGACGGATCGGTCTCGCCGTCACCCGCCGTGCTCTTCCAGGTCACGCCGCCGGCGAACCGGTTGGGGTCCTGGAGCGTCAGGCTCCCCCCGGTCCCCATGATCTCCAGCGGAGGCAGGACGTTGCGGGGGACGTCGAAGCTGGCCATCAGCGAGGCCACCGCCCCGGAGGCGAACTCCAGGCTCGCGCTGTACGTCGTGGGGACCTCCACCGGGATCACCTCGCGCACGCCGTCGACGACCCGCGACCGCTCCTCCTGGTTGCGTCGCGCGATGCCGGTCACCCGGGTCACGTTCCCGAGCAGCACGCAGAGCGCGGTGACCGAGTAGGGGCTCAGGTCGAACAGCGGTCCGGCGCCCGGCTGGTAGAAGAAGCTCGGGTCGTGGTGCGGGTAGACCTCCGGGCCGCCCGTGTTCATCGCGGCGAAGGCCGCGGTCGGGGCACCTATCAGGCCGGAATCGATGAGCCGGGCCGCCTGCTGGACCCCGGCGCCCAGGAAGGTGTCGGGGGCCGCCCCGAGCCGCAGGCCGCGGGACCGGGCCTCCTCCACCAGCTGCCGGCCCTGTTCCAGGGTCGCCGCCAGCGGCTTCTCGTTGTAGACGTGCTTCCCGGCGCGCAGCGCCGCCAGCGCGACGTCGGCGTGCATCTGCGGCGGCGTGAGGTTGAGGACGAGGTCGACGTCGGGATCGGCGAGCAGTGCCTCGGTGCTGTCGTACCACCGCGGCACCCCGTACTCCGCCGCCTGGCTCTCGGCCACGGTGCCGCGCACGTCCGCCACCGCCACCAGCCTCAGGACGTCGAACCCCGGCAGCCGCTTGAGGTAGGTCTTGCTGATGGTGCCGCAGCCGACCACTCCAAGGCCCAAAGTGTCCATGCCGGGTTCCCCCTGAATCTCGCGCACGTTCCCGCTCCGACGGTGGAAGACCGCGTGTCTCCGAGCGCCGGCGGCGGATCGCCGGCGCCGCCTTCGCCGCTTCATGATGTGCCGAAACGGACGCGCTGGGACGTCACGCTTTCCAGGGACAGGTCTGCGGACGCGGCTCGGCGGGCACCCCCGGATGCTCCGCCGGCAGGACCGACCTGCGGTCGAACGGCGGTGTCCGGATGGGCAGTTGGCCCCTGGATGCCCGCCCCTGACGCCCGCCCTGACGCCCGCCCGGATGCCCGCCGATGCCCGCGGACGCCCGCCGCGGACACCCGCTCGGCGGCGGGCCGTGCGTCCCGGCCGGCCGTGCGGCGCACCCGGGTCCGCCCCGGCCCGCGCACCCCGCCCTCCGGAGCCGTGTACCCCGTTCCTGGGGCGTGACGGCCGGTCCCCGGCTTCCCATACTGGGCCGGTGCTGCCCAATCGAGCGATCGTGCCACCACGCGCGCTGACCGTGAAGGAGCAGGCGCTGTGGATGCTCCAGCGCCTGGCCCCGGATGCCGGTGTCGCCAACGAGACCATCGTGTTCCGCGTGCGCGGAAGACTCGACCACGACGTACTGGCTGACCAGGTGCGGCAGTTGGCCGCCCGGCACCCGATGCTGCGGACCGTGTTCCCCGAGGAGCGCGGTGAACCGGTCGCCAGGGTGCTCGGCCCCGGCGAGGCGCCGGTCCCGCTCTCCGTCTTCGAGGACACGGCCGGGGACCTGGCGGAGGCGGTGGCCGACTTCGCCGAGCCGGCCTTCGACATCCTCCGTGAACCGCCGCTGCGGGTCGGCGTCTGGCACCGCGGGGACGGCGACGTGTGCTGCGTCGCCATCCACCATCTCGCCTACGACGCCTGGACGGCCGGCACCGTGTTCCGCGAACTGGTCGCGGGCTACGACGCCGCCGTCGGCCACGGCGCCCCCGTCGCGTTCCCCGAGCAGGCCCCGGTGCTGACCGAGCCCCCGCTGGACCCGGCCTCCCTGGAGTACTGGCGCGAGCACACCGCCGGCGTGCAGCCGGCGGCGCAGCGGCTCGGCCCGGCGCGCCCGGACCCCGACGTACCGACGTTCGCGGGGACGGCGACGGACCACGTGCTGGCGCCCGCGGTCCGCGCGGCCGTCGCCGACGCGGCCCGACGGCACCGCGTCACGGAGAACATCGTCATGCTGGCGGCGTACTACCTGCTGCTGGCCCGGCACGGCGCCGGCCCCGACCTGGTCGTCGGGGTGTCCGCCGACGCGCGCGAGGCCGACCAGCGGTCGGCGGTCGGCTACCACGTCAACACCCTGCCGCTGCGCCTCCGGGTGGACCCCGACGAGACCTTCGGCGGGCTCGTCCGGCGGACCCGCGACGTCTTCCTCTCCGGGCTGACCCACCGGCGCGTCCCGTACGAGGCGGTCCTCCCCGGGCTGCAGGCCGCGGGGGCGGACTGGCGCTCGCCGCTGTTCCGCCACATGTTCAACTACCGCCCGGTCCCCCTCCCCAGCCGCCCCGCGATCGGCGGCCTGGACGTCGAGCTGCTGTCGGTCCCGCCCCGCCACAGCCGCCACGACCTGGAGTTCATCGTCGAGACCAGCCCGGCGGGCTGCTCGATCCACGCCGTCCACAGCACCGAGATCCTGGACGCCGAGGACGTCAGGGCCCTGCTGCTGCGGTACGAGGCGCTCCTCGGCTCGCTGGCCGGCGAGGACCGGCCGCTGCGCGACCTGCCGTGGTGGAGCGCCGCGGACGAGGCCGCCGTCCGGGCCGCCAACGACACCGCCGACCCCGAGCAGGCGCCCACCGTGCCGTCGGCCTTCCTCGCCCGGTCCGCCGAGGCCGCCGAGGCGGTCGCCGTCGTCGACGGGGGCGTCGGCACCACGTACGGCGAGCTGTCCGCCCGGGCCGCCGCGATCGCCGGACGGCTCCGGGACGCGGGCGTCCGCCCCGGCGACGTCGTCGCCCTGTACGCCCGGCGCGGCGCCGGACTCGCGGCCGCCGCGCTCGGCGTGTGGCTCGCGGGCGCGGCGTACCTGCCGCTCCACCCGGCCCATCCCGCCGACCTGCTCGGCTACCAGCTCGGCGATTCCGGGGCCGCCGCGGTGCTCGCCGACCGGGCCCTGCCGGAGGGCACCGAGGTGCCCTGTCCGGTCCTGCCGGTCGCCGTCTCCGACGAACAGGCCCGCGACGCCGCCCGGTCCGGCCCCCCGGCCGACGGCACCGGCACCGGCACCGGCACCGCCGACCGGGCCTACCTCATCTACACCTCCGGCTCCACCGGCCGGCCCAAGGGCGTCGGGATCACCCACGGGAACCTGGCGAACGTGGTCCGCCACTTCCAGGACGCGCTGCGGGTCACCCGCGACGACGCCGCCCTGTGGCTCACCACCTTCGCCTTCGACATCTCGGCGCTGGAGCTCTTCCTCCCGCTGGTGGCCGGCGGCCGGTCGGTCGTCGCCCCCGACGAGGCGCAGGCCGACCCGCGTTCGGCGATCGAGCTGATCGAGCGCCACGACGTCCGGATCGTCCAGGCGACGCCGACCACGCTGGCCCTCGTGCCGCCGGTCGCCGGCACCGCGCTCGCGGGACGCACGGTGCTCTGCGGCGGCGAACCGCTGCCCGGCCCGCTGGCCCGGGACCTGCTCGCCACCGGCTGCCGGCTCTTCAACGTCTACGGCCCGACGGAGACGACGATCTGGTCCACGGCCGGTGAGGTCCTCCCCGGCCGGCCGGTGACGATCGGCGTTCCGCTGCGCAACACCACGGTGTTCGTCGCGGGCCCCGACGGCTCCCCGCTGCCGCCGGGCCTGACCGGCGAGGTGTGCATCGCCGGTGAGGGGCTGGCGCAGGGCTACGTCAACCGCCCGGAGCTGACCGCCGAACGGTTCGCCCGGGCCCCCGGCACCGGCCGCCACTACCGCACCGGCGACCGGGGGCGGTGGCGCCACGACGGCACGCTCGAACTGCACGGCCGCTCCGACCGCCAGGTCAAGATCCGGTCCCACCGGCTCGAACTCGGCGAGGTGGAGGCCGCCCTCCTGGAGCACCGGTCGGTGACGGTGGCCGCCGTGGTGCTGCGGGACGGTCCGGACGGGCAGCCCGGGCTGGTCGCCTTCGTGCAGCCGCCGGTCGACGGGCCGGACGTGACCGGGGACGAACTCTGGGAGCACCTGCGCGACCGGCTCCCCAGCTACGCGGTGCCCGACACCTTCGTGATCGGCCCCGTCCCCACCAACGCCAACGGCAAGGTCGACCACCCCGCCCTCGCGGCGCGCCCCGTCCCGCAGTCGCCGCAGTCGCCGCGGGCCCGGCGCGCGGCGGAGGACGGGACGCCGGCCGACGCGGTGGTCGACTCGATCGTGGCCCTCTGGCAGGACCTGCTGGAGCAGCCCGACCTCGGGGCGTCCGACAACTTCTTCCTCGCCGGCGGCCACTCCATGGTCGCGGTCCGCATGCTGGCCCGGCTGGCCCGGGCGCACGGCGTCCGGCTCGCGCTCGCCGACCTCCTGGAGGCGCCGACGCCGGCCGGTCTGGCGGAGCGGGTCCGCGGGGCCGCGGGGTGACCGGGCGGCAGCCCGGGCCGGCGGACGGCCGTGGTGCGGAGGCCTCGGCGGAGGTTTCCGTGGAGGGCTCGGAGGAAGCCTCGGCGGAGGTCTCCGTGGAGGTCGACGAGCAGCTGCTGCGCACCCTCCTCCGCGAGCAGCACCCGGACCTCGCCGGGCTGCCGATCCGGCCGGCGGCCACGGGCTGGAACAACCGGCTCTGGCACCTGGGCGACCACCTGGCGGTGCGCGTGCCGCGGAGCGAGTGGGCCGCCGCGCTGATCCGCAAGGAGCACAGCCGACTGCCGGAGCTGGCGCCGCACCTGCCGCTGCCCGTCCCGGTACCGCTGCGCCTCGGCGAACCGTCCGCACGCTTCCCGCTGCCGTGGACCGTCACCACCTGGGTCCCGGGCGAGCCCGGCGACCGCGCCGACGTCACGCGCGGTGCCCACGCGGCCGACACGCTGGCCGGGTTCCTCCGGGCGCTGCACCGCCCGGCGCCGGCCGACGCGCCGGTCCACCCGGGCCGCGGCGTCGACCTCCGCGGCCTCGCCGAGGAGTTCGACCGGAAGCTCCGGGACTTCGCCTCCGACGCCGATTCCGACGACGGTTCCGACGCCGATGCGGCCGCCGTCCGGAGGGTCTGGGACGAAGCCGTCTCGGCCCCCCTCTGGCAGGGCCCGCCGACCTGGCTCCACGGGGACCTGCACCCCGCGAACGTCGTCGTCTCCGAGGGCACGCTCGCCGGTGTGATCGACTTCGGCGGGCTCGGGGCCGGCGATCCGGCCACCGACCTCGCGGCCGCCTGGCTCCTCCTCCCCGCCGGCTGCGCCCCGCGGTTCCTCGACGCCTACGCCCACGCGGACGACGCGCTGATCCGCCGTGCCCGCGGTTGGGCGGCCCTCCTCGCCCTCTCCCTCATCGAGATCGGCCAGGCCTGGGAGCGCGGCCTCCCCGGCGGCCAGCCCACCTGGGGCCCCGCCGGCCGCGCCACCCTCACCCGTCTCCTCGGACCCTCCTGAAGGTCCCGCCCCGGCCGCGGTCCCACGCCCTCCGCCGCCCCCGGACGCCCGCCCCGGCCACGTCACCCCGGGGGCGCGGCCGGGACGCGGCCGGGGCCTCGACGCCGAGCGTCACCGCTTCCGGGCTCCCCGGAGCAGCCCGGGCGGTCCCGCCCGGCCGCCGGCCGAGCCGTGGACAGGCGCCGGGCCGCGCTCGCCTCCCCCTCACGGCGCCGCCCCGACAACGGCCACCGCCGGAACGGCCCGGGCGCTCCCGCCGGGGTCGCCGACGGAACACACCGGGCCGCCGGGCGGGGCGTCAGTAGACGCCGAGCACGCTCGCCTCGTCCTCGCGGTCCCGGACGCCGGGGGGCAGGCGGCGCTGGATGCGCAGCGCCGTGTGGGCGAGCGGCCGGTAGCCGAGCGCGGCGGCCGAGGCGTAGGCCCGGCCCGCGTAGTCGGCGGCCCGCCCGTCGTCGCCCTGCCGGAGCGCGGCCTCGGCGAGCCCGACCAGCGCGTGGAGCTCGGCCCGCCGGTAGCCGAGCCGTCCGGCCAGGGTGAGCGCGGCGCCGTGCCGGGCGGCGGCGGTGGCCGGGTCGTCGGCGGTCAGCGCGGCGGCTCCGGTGGCGTTGAGGCACTCGGCCTCGGTCCAGCGGTCGCCGTGCGACTCGGCGGCGCGCAGCCCCTCGCGGGCCGAGGTCCGGGCCTCCTCGGTGCGCCCGGCTTCGGCGTGCAGCAGGCTCAGGCCGGTCAGCGCCAGCGCCTCGGCCCGTCGGTGGTGCCCGGTGCGGCCGAGCGAGAGCGCCGCCCGCAGCGACTGGGCGGCGTTGCCGGGGCGGCCGAGCGCGGCGTGCACCAGGCCGAGTTCGACCAGTGTCATGGTCTCCAGCGCGGCCGTCCCGGTGGTGCGGGCCAGTCGCAGGCAGCGGGTGTAGTGCCGGTAGGCCTCGGCCGGGTCGCCCGAGTCGAACTCGGTCCGGCCGAGCGCGGCGAGCGAGACGGCGAGGCCGAGCGGGTCGCCGGTGCGGGTGTGCATGGCGACGGCCGCGGTGAGGTGGGCGCGGGCCTCGTGGAGGATGCCGCGGAGCCACGCGGCGCGGCCGAGCTGGTCGAGTGCGGACGCCTCGAACTCCGGCCGGCGCAGCTCCCGGCCGAGGGCCAGGGCCTGCCGGGCGTACTCCTCGCCGGCCGTGATCAGCCCGGAGTTGTGCTTGGCGTCGCTGAGGTTGAGCAGCATGGCGGCCTCGGCCCGGCGGTCGCCGGCCTCCCGGGCGGCGGCCAGGCCTGCCTTGGCGAGTCGGCACCACTCCGCGAACAGGGCGTGCTGTTTGCAGAACGCCCGCAGGGCGTCGGCGAGTTGCCAGGCGATGGGGAGCGGTCCGTACTCGGCGGTGTGCCGGACGACGGCGGTCAGGTTGGCGAACTCCGCGTGCAGGTCGGCGGACCGGTCCCGCTGCTCGCGGTGCGGGTCGGGGGTGACGACGCCCGCCGGGTCGACGCTCCGGCGCGGGGCCCGGCCGCCGGTGCCCGCGTCGGTGGCCGTCGCCAGGTACCAGCCGAGCAGCCGGCCCAGCGCCGCCGTCCGTTCGGCGACCGGCAGCTCCCGGTGGGCGCGGTCGTGGGCGAACAGCTGGAGGAGTTCGTGCGGGAACCGGTAGCGGTCGGCGTCGGCGCGCTCCAGCAGGTTGGCGACCTCCAGTTCGCGCAGCTGCCGTTCGGCCGCGGCCGCCTCCGAGCCGGCCAGCGCGGCGGCCGCGTCCCGGGTGAAGTCCGGCCCGGGGACGAGGCCGAGCAGGCAGAAGACGGTGCGGGCGGCCGGGTGGAGCAGGTCGTAGGAGAGGCCGATCGAGCCGGCCAGCGCGGTCTGCGCCTCGTCCGGCGAGGAGATCGCGGCGACCCGGTCGACGGCGAGCTCCTGGGCGATCCGGGTGAGCGGCACGTCGGACCGGTAGGCCGCGTTGGCGGCGACGATCCGCAGGGCCAGCGGCAGGCCCGCACAGAGCCGGACGATCTCGTCGACGGCGGCCGCGTTGTCCCCCTGGCCGGGGCAGAGCAGCGCGTCGACCAGGCGGCGCGACTCGTCCGGGGGCAGCACCGGCACGACGAGCCGGTGGGCGCCCTCGCGGGCGGTCAGGCTGACCAGCCGGCGCCGGCTGGTGACCAGCACGGCGCTGCCGCCGCCACCGGGCAGCAGCGGCCGGACCTGGTCGGCGTCCCGGGCGTTGTCCAGGACGACCAGCACGCCGCGGCCGGCCAGCAGCGAACGGTAGAGGCCGATCCGCTCGTTGACGCCCTGCGGGACGTGCTCGGCGGGCACTCCGAGGGCGCGCAGGAACCCGCCGAGGAGTTCGGCGGGTTCGGCCGGCCCGGCCCGGCCGTGGCCGCGCAGGTCGGCGAAGAGCTGGCCGTCCGGGAAGAGCGGCGCGGCGCGGTGGGCGGCGTGCAGGGCGAGCGCGGTCTTGCCGACCCCGGCGGTGCCCTCCAGGCAGACCAGCGGGAGTGTGCCGTCGGTGGGGCACAGCAGCTCGACGAGTCGTTCGATGTGGTGTCGGCGCCCGGTGAACCCGCGTGGACCGGGCGGTAGCTGGGCCGGTCTGGGCACGTCCGGCGCGGACCGCTCCCGGCCGGCCCGGCGCGTCCGGGCGGGGCCGCTGACCAGGGCCGGGTCGTACGCCACGGCCGGGCCGCGTCCCGCGGCGGGGTCGTGCTCCGCGGCCGACGGGTGACCGGCGCCCCCGGCCCGGCCACCGGCCCGGCCCCTGTCACCGGCCCGGTCCCTGTCCCCGTCCCGGCCGCCGGCCCGGTCCGCCCGGCGCCCGGGGCCGGGCTGCCCGGGTACCGGGGCCGCCGCCAGGCGCAGCACCCGCTCCTGGGCGGCCCGCAGGTGCGGCCCCGGGTCCAGTCCGTGCTCCTCGGCGAGCGAGCGGCGGACCCGCTCGTAGACCTCCAGCGCCTCCGCCTGCCGTCCGGACTGGGCGAGTGCCAGCACCAGTTGGGCCTGGAACCGCTCGCGCAGCGGGTGCTCGGCGACGAGTCGGCGCAGCTCCGGGATCCGGCCGGCCAGCCGGCCCAGTTCCAGCTCCAGGTCGAAGAGGTCCTCCAGGGCGCCGAGCCGGGCCTCCGTGAGCCGCAGTCGCAGCGGCTCGATGCCGGGGCCGTCGACGCCCTGCGCGAGCGGGCCGCGCCAGAGCGCCACCGCCTCGGTGAACGCCTCGGCGCCGCCGGCGGTGTCGCCCGCGGTCCGGCTGGACCGGCCGGCGGCGAGCAGTTCCTCGAAGCGTTCGACGTCCACCGTGCCGGCCGGCGCCAGGACGTAGCCGGCGTCCGTCCAGGCCAGGGTGGCGAGCCCGGCCAGCGCGCGGCGCAGCCCGGAGACGTACTTCTGTACGAGGTTGACGCTCCGCTCGGGCGCTTCGGCGCCCCACACCACGTCCACGATCCGTTCGGTGCGCACCGGGCGTCCGCTGTTGAGCAGCAGAACGGCCAGTACGGCACGCTGCCGGGGCGGTCCGAGCTCCGCCTCCTCGTGTCCGCTTCTCACCCGTACCGGTCCGAGGACCTCGAACCACACGCCACCGGTCAAAGCTTCCCCCAAAGCCGTTGCGACGTCAGCCGCACCGTGGACGCTACCACCGCGAGGGGGCCGGACCGCCGACGTCGTCGGCTCGTGTCCCGGGCGTGGCGGCACGGGTTGGACAAGGACATGTCGAGCGCGAACTCCGGTGAGCCGGCCCGCCGTTGCGGCCGCCGTCGTCGACGGCTCCCGACCGGCTCTCCGCTTGTGTCCTTTCCGTGCTTTTCCGGTGCGGTTTCCGCATCATCCCGCCTCCTCCCGTCTCCTCCCACCGCTTCCCGACCCCTTCCCGCGGCCTTCAGCGCCCGGTCAGCGGCCTGCCGGAAGGTTTTCCCCAGGCCGGGAGAGACCGCGAACCCGACCTGGGCCGGTGAGGGGACCGGCACGCCGTTCCGACGCCACACCCCATCACACCGTCCACTTTCTACCGGGGAACCGACGTTGCCCACGGGGGGATTCACCATGAACGCAACGCCCGAACTGCTGCCGTCACGCGACTTCGAGGAGTACCTGACCCGAAAGCCGGTCTCCGAGCTGAGATTCGACTCCACCGTGCCGCGCGCACTGGTGCACCGTGCCGCCATCGCCGAGGTGTTCGTCACCGACTCGGCCCGGGTCGGCGAGCCGGCCCCGGAGAGCGACGAGCACACCTTCGAGGTCGCGGCCCAGCTGCCGCGCGGCCACGTGGTCGGCGAGCGCGGTGGCGGCTACGACTTCCTGCTGCTGGTCGAGGTGCTGCGGCAGTCCGGCGTGCTGGTCGCACACCAGTACCTGGACGTACCGCTGGACCGCGCCTTCATCTTCAGCGCGCTCAACCTCAACATCCTCGGCCTGGAGGCGCTGCGGATCGGGCCGAGCCCGGCCCAGGCGGTGCTCTCCACCACCGTCCGCCCGCAGCGCAACCCGGCCGGGCGGGTGCTCGGCTTCGAGTTCACCGGCACCTTCTGGCTGGACGGCGTGCCCGCCATCGTCGGCTCCGGCTCGCTGACCTTCGTCAGCAACCGGGCGTTCCAGATGCTGCGGGCGGGCAACCGCAAGAAGCTGGACGGGCGTTCGCCCCGCCACCCGCAGCTGCTGCGCTCCGCGCCGTCCCTGGTCGGCCGGCGGGACGCGTTCAACATCGTGCTGACCGAGCCCTCCGTCAGCGAGTCGGGCACCGCCTCCGCGCTGCTGGTCGTCGACACCGACCACCCGCACCTGTTCGACCACAAGCTGGACCACGTGCCCGGCAACCTCCAGCTGGAGGCGGCCCGGCAGCTCTCCGTGGCCGCCGTCGCCAAGCTGCACGGGCTGCCCGCCGAGAGCCTGGTGGTCACGGCGTCGAGGGCCGAGTTCACCGACTTCGCCGAGCTGGACCTGGTGACCAAGGTGGCCGCGGAGGTCGGCGAGGCCAGCTTCGACGGCGCGCTCGGCGCCGTCACCGTCCCCGTCGCGATCAACGTCTCCCAGGAGGGGGCCACCGTCGCCACCCTCGCCATCGAGGTGACCCAGTGGATCTGAACCGGCCCGCTCCGTCCGCCGGCGGCATCGACACCGTGGTCCTCGACTACGGCGGCGTCCTGACCAACCCGCTCGCCGAGACCTTCACCGAGTTCGGCGCGCGCACCGGCCTGGACCTGCAGGCCATCGGCACCGCCTTCGCCGCCGCCACCAAGCGCCACGGGATCAGCCCGATGGCCGAGTTGGAGGTCGCGGCGATCACCGAGCAGGAGTTCACCGAGCGGCTGCTCGCCGAGCTGCCGCCCGGCTCCGGGGCGGCCCTCGGCGGCCGGCCGTTCGGTGAACTCTGGTTCACGGGCCGCCGGGCCAACGCCGAACTGGTCGACTTCGCCCGGCAGTTGAAGTCCTCCGGCTACCGGATCGCGCTGCTCACCAACAACGTCGTGGAGTGGGGCCCGCGCTGGCGGGCCACCCTCCCGGTGGCGGAGCTCTTCGACGTGGTCGTCGACTCCTCGGCCGAACGCGTCCGCAAGCCCGACGCCGAGCTGTACCTGCGGCTGCTGGCCCGGCTGGACACCCCGGCCGAGCGCTGCCTCTTCATCGACGACACGGCGGAGAACTGCGACGCCGCCCGGCGGCTCGGCTTCCGGGCGGTGCTCTTCGAGAACACCGCGCAGACCGTCCGGGACGTCTCCGAGCAGCTGACCGCCCAGGCCCTGCGGGAGCTCTCCAGCCGGCTCGGACACCCCCTGGTGGAGGAGCTCGACCGGCCGGCGGGCGGGATGCTCCGGTGACGGCGCAGCCGGAGGTCCTCGTCGTGGGCGCCGGCCCCACCGGCCTGACCGCGGCCTGCACGCTGCTCCAGCACGGCGTGCCGGTCCGCCTGGTGGACCGCCGGGAGTGCTTCGCCGCCGAGCCCAAGGCCCTGGTGATGTGGAGCGGCGCGCTGGAGGCGCTGCACCGGCTCGGCGTGGCCGAGCCGGTCGCCGAGCGGGCCCTGCCGCTCAGCGGCGCCTCGTACTGGTCCAACGGGCGGCGGCTGGCCGGCGTCTCGTTCGGCACGCTGACGGGCACCCGCTTCCCCGGCCCGCTGTGCGTGCCGCAGCCGGTCACCGAGGAACTGCTCT
The DNA here is from genome assembly GCF_056437345.1 of Kitasatospora sp. NPDC042419. Classification (NCBI taxonomy): domain Bacteria; kingdom Bacillati; phylum Actinomycetota; class Actinomycetes; order Kitasatosporales; family Streptomycetaceae; genus Kitasatospora; species Kitasatospora sp. NPDC042419. Next base: position 8,732 of record NZ_JBWKAW010000017.1, on the reverse strand, counting down.
ACGAGCGGCTGCTCGACCTCGGCGGCCGGGTCGAGTGGGCCACCCGGATCACCTCGGTGGAGGCGGCCGGCGACCGGGCCGTGGTCCGGCTGGAGACGGCCGGCGGCGCGGTCGAGACCGTCGCCGTCCCGTGGGTGATCGGCGCCGACGGGGTCCGCAGCACGGTTCGCGAGGCGCTCGGCATCCCCTTCGAAGGCAGCAGCTACGACCGGGAGTTCGTGCTCGGCGACGGCCGGATCAAGGGTGACCTGCCGCCCACCGAGGCGCAGTACCACCTCAGCCCGGACGGCGTGCTCGTCCTGGTCGCCCTGCCCGAGGGCGGCCACCGGGTCTTCTTCGACCTGCCCCCGGGCAGCCGGACCGGCCCGCCGGACGACGCCGAGCTCCAGCAGCTCCTGGACGCCCGCGGCCGGGGCCGCTGGACCATCGAGGAGACCTGGTGGACCAGCCGGTTCCGGGTGCACACCAAGGTGGCCGCCCGGTTCCGGCAGGGCCCGGTCTTCCTGGCCGGCGACGCCGCGCACGCGCACAGCCCGGCCGGCGGCCAGGGCCTCAACACCGGGGTCCAGGACGGCTTCGACATCGGCTGGAAGCTGGCCGCCGTGCTGCGCGGCGCCGACCCGCGCCTGCTGGACAGCTACGACCCGGAACGCCGCCCCACCTCGGCCCGGGCCGTGCGGAACTCGGAACGCCAGACCAAGCTCTGGCTGCTGAAGCCCCGCCCGGCCCGCGCCCTGCGCGACCTGCTGCTCGGCACCCTGTCCCGCAGTGGCGCCCTGGAACGCCGCATCGTTCCGGAACTCGCCCAGCTGGACCTCGATCTGACGGCCAGTCCGGCCGTCACGCGCACGCCCGCGCCGGGTGGTCCCACCCCCGGACGACGGCTCGGTGACACCCCGCTCGATCCGGTCGACGGGGCCACGGCCACCACCCTGCACCGCTACCTCGCGAGCGGCCGGCACGCCGTGCTGGTCGCGGGGTCCGGGCCGGGGGCCGCGACGGCGGCCGAGGAGGCCGCCACCGAGCTGACCCGGCGCGGCGTGCGCGACCTCGCCGACGTCCTGCTGCTGCTCCCGCCGGGCGGGCCGACGCCCGTCCCGGCGGGGCCGGCGGCGTACGACCTCGCGGCCGGCCGGCTGCCCGGCGCCGGGCGGCCGGGGGCGGCGGGCCTGGCCTGCTACCTCCGCCCGGACGGGGTGGTGGGCCGGGTCGTCGCCCTGGACCGGCCCGGCCGGGTGGGCGAGCTGCTCTCCGCGCTGCCGACCGGGCAGCGCTCCGCCACCCCCGCTCCGTGAGGTACCCGATGCTCAAGCGACTCGGCCGGGCGGTCACCGCCCGGCCCTGGTCCGCCCTCCTCTTCGTGGTGATCTTCCTGGTCAACGCGCTGGTCGTGGGCGCCGGTGTCACCGACCGCCTGCACAACGGCGGCACCAGCGACCCGTCCTCCGAGTCGGCGCACGCCGCCGTGCTGCTGGAGCGGTCCTTCCCGGCGAGTTCGCCCAACCTCGTCCTGGAGGTCTCGGCGAAGGCCGGCGGCTCGGTCGACGCCCCCGAGACCTCCCAGGCGGGCGCCCGGCTCGGCGAGCGGCTCGCCTTCGAGCCCGACGTCGTCGGCGTCACCTCGTACTGGCAGACCGGCGTCGACGAACTGCGCTCCACCGACCGGAGCAAGGGGCTGATCCTCGCCCACATCGAGGGCGACGAGAACCGCGCCAAGGAGGTCTTCGACCGGATCGCCCCGCACTACCGCGGCAGCCCGGCCGGCCTGGAGGCACTGGACGTCCGGCTCGGCGGCACCGTCGCCGTCCGCGAGGAGATGCAGGCCACCATCGCCGACGACCTGGCGCGGGCCGAGCTGATCGCGCTGCCGATCACCCTGCTGATCCTGGTGCTGGTCTTCCGCGGCCTGGTCGCCGCCCTGCTGCCGCTCGCCGTCGGGATCTGCGCGATCCTCGGCACCAACGCGGCACTGCGGGTGATCACCGGGTTCACCGAGGTCTCGGTGTTCGCGCAGAACCTCACCACCGCGCTCGGCCTGGGCCTCGCCATCGACTACGCGCTGCTCATCGTGCGCCGCTTCCGCGAGGAGCGCGAGCGCGGGCTGGAGGTCCGCGAGGCCGTCGCCACGACCCTCGCCACGGCCGGCCGCGCGGTGCTGTTCTCCGCGCTCACCGTCGCGGTCTCGCTCTCCGCGATGCTGATCTTCCCGCTCTACTTCCTGCGGTCCTTCGCGTACGCGGGCATCTCCGTGGTGCTGATCGCCGCCGCGGCGGCGCTGGTCCTGCTGCCCGCGCTGCTCACCCTGCTCGGCGGCCGGATCGACGCCCTGAAGATCAGGCTGCCGGGCCGCCGCGCCGCACGGCCCGACCGCGGGCCCGGCGCCGGCTGGCACCGCACCGCCACCCTGGTGATGCGGCGCGCCCCGCTCTTCGCGCTCGGCATCACCGCCCTGCTGCTGCTCGCCGGACTCCCCTTCCTGCGCGTCCAGTTCGCCGCCGCCGACGACCGCCAGCTGCCCACCGCCTCGGAGTCCCGGGTGGTCCAGCAGTCCATCCGGGACGGCTTCACCGCCAGCGCCACCGGGGTCGTCGACGTGGTGGTGCACACCGGCGCGGCCGGCAACGGCACCGTCCCCGGCCCGGAGCGCGACGCGCTCGCCCGCTTCGCCGCCCGGCTGTCCGGCCTGCCCGGCGTCACCGAGGTGTCCACCCCGATCGGCGGCTACGAGGGCGGCGTGTCCTCCGGCGAGGCCGGTCCGGCCGACAGCCTCCGCTCCGCCGACGGCCTCGGCCACCTCTCGGTGGTGCCCGTCTCCGACCGGGGCGACGTCTCCCAGGCCAACCAGGACCTGGTCGGCGAGATCCGCCGGGCCGGCGCGGACTTCCCGGCGCTGCGGCCCTCCGTCGGCGGCCAGGCGGCCACCCTGGTGGACAGCAAGCACGCCATCGCGGTGCGGCTGCTGCCGGCCGGGGCGCTGATCGCGATCGCCACCCTGGTGCTGGTCTTCCTGCTCACCGGCAGCCTGCTGATCCCGCTGCAGGCGGTGCTGCTGAACGCGCTCAGCCTGACCGCGATGTTCGGCGTCGTCGTCTGGGTGTTCCAGGACGGCCACCTCTCCGGACTGCTCGGCTTCACCCCGACCGGCGCGGTCGAGACCACCCTGCCGGTGCTGATGTTCTGCGTCGCCTTCGGCCTCTCGATGGACTACGGCGTCTTCCTGCTCTCCCGGGTCAAGGAGGAGTACGGGCGCGGGCGCGACCCGCGCAAGGCCGTCGCCGACGGCATCCAGCACACCGGCGGGCTGATCACCGCCGCCGCGCTGATCCTCTCGGTGGTGCTGGTGGCGATCGGCACCTCCCGGATCACCAACACCAAGATGCTCGGCCTCGGCGTGGCACTCGCCGTGCTGGTCGACGCGACCGTGGTGCGCTGCCTGCTCGTCCCCGCGGTGATGGCCCTCGGCGGCCACGCCACCTGGTGGGCCCCGGCGCCGCTGAAGCGGTTCCAGGAACGGTTCGGGCTGCGCGAGGAGCCGCTCGCGCCGGAGGCCGCCGCCGGCCACGCCGGGTCGGACCCCGGCTACGACCCCGGTCCCGGCTCCGGCTCCGACCCCGCCCCCGATCCCGACCCCGGCCCCGTCCTCGCCGCGAAGGAGTCCCGATGACCGACGTCCGCACCCCGCCCGGCCGCGTCGTGGTCACCGGCGCCACCGGACTGCTCGGCGGCGCCGTGGTCCGCGCCCTGCTCGCCGCCGGCCACGAGGTGACCGCCCTGGTCCGCGACCGGGACAAGGCCGAACGGCTGCTGCCCGCCGACGAACGGCTCTCCGTGCTGGCCGGCGACATCACCGACCCGGCCGGCTACCGCCGGGCGCTGCCCGGCGCGAGCGGCATCGTCCACACCGCCGCCTACTTCCGGGAGTACTACCAGCCGCAGCCCGACCTGCGCCGGCTGCACGCCGTCAACGTCGACGCGGTCGCCGCGCTGCTCCGCGAGGCCGTCGACGCCGGTGTGCGCCGGGTCGTCCACACCAGCTCGATCAACACCATCGGCCGGGGCAGCGCCGACTTCCCCGCCGACGAGAACACCCCGCCGCCCGCCGACTGGCAGCGCAACGGGTACCGGGCCAGCAAGGTCCGCGCCGAACAGGCCGTCGCCGAGTTCTGCGCCCGCGAGCAGCTCACCGTCCCGCTGGTGCTGCCCGGCTGGATGTGGGGCCCCGGCGACGCCGGGCCCACCTCGGCCGGCCGGCTCTTCCTCGCCGTCGCGCAGGGCGAACTGCGCGCCGTCCCCCGGGCCGGGAACCACGTCGTGGACGCCCGCGACGTCGCCGCGGCCTGCGTCCGCGCCCTGACCCACGGCATCGGACTGCGGCGCTACGTCGTGGCCGGCTCCTGGTACGGCCTGCACGACCTCGTCACCGGCATCGCCGCCGCCACCGGCGCCACCCCGCCCCGACAGATCCCGGCCGGCGCCGCGCTCGCCTTCGCCACCGCACTGGAGTACGGCGCCAAGCTGCGCGGCCGACCGCCGGTGGCCACGCGGGAGGGGGTCCGGGTGCTGCTCGACGGCACCCGGACCCGGCTCTCCTCCGCCCGCGCGGAGAAGGAACTCGGCGTCACCTTCCGCCCGTTGGCGCAGACCCTGAGCGACGAGGCGAGCTGGTACCGGGAGCAGGGGCGGGTGGCGTCGTGACACCCCCCGTCCCGTCGGCCGGCCCGTCACCCGACCCGACCGGCCCCGCCTCCGCCGCACCCTCCGCCGCCGATTCCCCCGACAACCCCGACAACCCCGACACCCGCGACACTCCCGGCTCCGCCGACGTCCCCTCCCTCCCGCACCCACGCTCCTCCCCGGACAACGAAAGGGCCGCGACCGTGCCCCGTTCCAGGAAAGCCGCCCTGCTGACCGTCGTGGCCGCGCTGCTCGCCCTGTCGCCCGCCGTGGCCGCCGTCGCGGCCCGCTCCGACGACTCCGCCGCACCCACCGCTCCGGCCACCGCCCCCGCCAACGGGCCGGCCGCCCTGCCGCCGGGCGCCGAACAGGCCGCCGCCGCCACCAAGACCCGGCTGGCCGCCGAGAACATCGTGGACATCCCGGTCCGCTTCACCGTCCGGAACATCAACCGCACCCTCGCCGCCTGCCCCGTGGACGGCAAGACCTACCAGGTCAGCGGCCACCTCACCGCGCCCGAGGCGGTCCTCGACGGCGGCGCCGGCAAGCGCGCCGTCACCCTCTACGAGCACGGCATCGCGGCCGGCGAGTGGTACTGGCGCCTCGACGCCCCCGGCTACCACCACACCGAGGAACTGGCCAAGAAGGGCCGCGCCTCGCTCACCATCGACCGGATCGGCTACGGCGCCAGCGACAAGCCGGACGGCTTCGGCAGCTGCATCGGGGGCCAGGCCGACATCGCCCACCAGATCGTCGAGCAGCTGCGGGCCGGCAGCTACCAGACCGAACAACCCGGCCAGGCCGCCGTCCCGTTCGACAAGGTCGTACTGGCCGGCCAGTCCAACGGCAGCCAGGTCTCCCAGATCGAGGCCTACTCCTTCCAGGACGTCGACGGCCTGGTCATCATGGACTGGACCGACCTCGGCCTCACCCCGCAGGCCAACGCCCGCTTCTTCTCCTCCCTCCAGACCTGCCTGCGCGGCGGCTCGGCGGTGGACGGCGCCGGCGGGCCCGGCGGCTACGCCTACTACGACCTCGGCACCGAGGAGTTCAAGTCCGGCAACTTCCACGACACCGAGCCGGGCGTGCTCGCCCTCTCCGCCCCGCACCAGAACCGGCACCCCTGCGGTGACATGGCCTCCCAACTGGGCTCCGTCCTGGTCGACGTGCGGCACATCGAGGACATCAGGATCCCGGTGCTCTTCCTCTACGGCGAGAAGGACGCCCGGGTCCAGGGCGGTGCCGAGCACCGCGCGCTCTTCACCGGGACCACCGACACCACGCTGGTCGAAGTCCCCGACGCCGGCCACTACATGGGCATGGCCCGCAACGCCCCCCAGGTCCACGCCACCCTCGCCGACTGGCTGGCGGGCCACCAGCTGGGCTGACCCGGCTGCGAACCGGGCCGCCGACCGGCGCGCCCCGACCAGGGCGCACCGACCGCCCCACCACCTCACGTCTGGAGACCAGTTGTCATGACGCTCACCCTCGAACCCGCGGCCGACCAGCGGGTGCCGCTGTTGCGGAGGCTAGGCCGACTGCTGGTCGACCGGCGGCGCGCGGTCCTGATCACGGGCACCGTCCTGCTGGTCCTCGCCGCCGCGCTCGGCGCCGGTGCCCAGAAGGCGCTCTCCCTCTCCCGCTTCGAGGCGCCCGGTTCGCAGTCCGACCGGGCCTCGGAGGTGCTGCACCGCGAGTTCGGCCACGGCAGCCCCAACATGATCCTGCTGGTGACCGCCAAGCACGGCACCGTCGACGACGCCGCCGTCGCCGCGGCCGGCCAGGCGCTGGCCGCCGAACTCGGCTCCTCCACGGGCGTCCGGACCACCGGCTCCTACTGGGGGCAGGGCAACAGCCCCGCGCTGGCCGCCACCGACAAGAGCAAGGCCCTGGTCACCGCCTGGCTGGACGGCACCGCCACCGAGTCCCGCGAGCGACTCGCCGACCTGTCACCGAAGTTCACCCGGGAGACCGCCGACGTCAAGGTCGAGGTCGGCGGCCAGGACGAGGTCTTCCGGCAGGTCGGCGCGCAGGCCCGGAAGGACTTCCTCGGCGCCGAGGCGATCGTGCTGCCCGCGGTGCTGCTGCTCCTGCTCGCCGTCTACCGCCGCTGGTCGGCCGCCGGGCTGACCATCGGCGTCGGCCTCTTCTCGGTGCTCGCCACCCTCGCGCTGCTCCGCGGGGTCACCCTGTTCACCGAGGTCTCCACCTTCGCCGCCAACCTCGCCCTGGTGATGGGCCTGGGGCTCGGCATCGACTACAGCCTGTTCGTGATCTCCCGCTTCCGCGAGGAGAGCGCCGCCGGCCACGACAAGCACACCGCCGTGGTCCGGGCCGTCGAACGGGCCGGCCGGACGGTGATCTTCAGCGGGGTCACCGTGGCCATCTCGCTCCTCGCGCTGTTCGCCTTCCCGTTCCCGTTCCTTCGCTCCTTCGCCTACGCGGGCGTCTTCGTCGTCCTCACCGCGATCGTCGGCGCCGTCGTCCTGCTGCCCGCCGCGCTCGCCGCCGTCGGGCACCGGGTGCTGCGGCCGGACGCCGCCGCCGCCGGCCCCGTCGAGACCGGCCGCTGGTACCGGTTCACCCAGCGGGTGATGGCCCGCCCGCTCGCCTTCGGCACCGCGGTGGTCGCCCTGCTGCTGCTCCTCGGGGCGCCCTTCCTGGGCGTCAAGTTCGGCCTGCCCGACGAGCGGGTGCTGCCCGCCGAGGCCTCCAGCCGGGTCGTCCAGCAGCAGATCCGGGACGGCTTCCCGGCCCGCGAGACCGACGCCCTCCAGGTCGTCGCCGACGGCGTCGCCGACCCGAAGGGGACCACCGGACAGACCGACGCCTACGCGGCCAAGCTCTCCGCCCTGCCCGGCGTCTTCCAGGTCGACACCTTCACCGGCTCCTACACCGACGGACGGCTGCGCACCGGCCCGACCGCCGACTCCGCCCGGTTCGCCACCGGCTCGGGGGTCTGGCTCACCGTGATCCCGGAGGAGGCCGCACTCGCCGGCGACATGCCCGGCCTGGTCGGCCAGGTCCGGGACGAGGCCGCGCCCTACCCTGTCCAGGTGGGCGGCTTCCCGGCGGACATGACCGACTTCCGCTCCGGCCTGCTCTCCGCGCTGCCGCTGGTGGCCGGGCTGATCCTGGTGCCGACCTTCATCCTGCTCTTCCTGATGACGGGCAGCCTGCTGATCCCCGCCAAGGCCACCGTCTCCAACCTGCTCAGCCTCACCGTGATGTTCGGCGCCCTGGTCTGGGGCTTCCAGGACGGCAACCTGGCCGGCGTGCTCGACTTCACCTCGGCCGGCACGATGGAGCCCAGCATCCCGATCCTGATGTTCTGCATCGCCTACGGGCTGTCGATGGACTACGAGGTCTTCATCGTCTCCCGGATCAAGGAGGAGCACGACCGCGGCGCCGACACCCGGACCGCCGTCGCCACCGGCATCCAGCGCAGCGCCCCGCTGATCACCGCCGCCGCCGGCATCCTGGCCCTGACCTTCGCGGTCTACGCCACCGGCTCGGTGGTCTTCCTGAAGGAGCTGGGCGTCGGCCTCGCCCTCGCCGTCCTGGTCGACGCGCTGCTCATCCGCGCCGTCCTGCTCCCCGCCGTGATGCGCCTCGCCGGCGACGCCAACTGGTGGGCCCCGGCCCCCCTCCGCCGCCTCCACGCCCGCTTCGGCCTCACCGAGGCCGCGACCGACTGACTCCCCGCTCCCACCCCCAACCGCCCGCACCACCTGCGCCGCACCGTCGAGGCAGGTGGTGCGGGCGTGTCGGCGTCCGGCGGACCCGAGGCCCCCGCATAGCTTTCACTCTCATTCATTGCAATGAAACAGGAGCCTGTCGTTGCATTTCAGCTGCACTCGTCGCAACGATATTGCCGCATTGACCTGCGAGGATGCTGTTTTGACGCAATGAGTGTGTTGCCTGGATATGGAAAGCAACGTAGCTTTTCCGTTGTCAGAAACACCGACGGCAACGACTCGCAGGAGCACACACCACCATGCAGAACTTCGCCACCACCGCCCCGATCACCACCGTCCTCGACATCCCCGCCGGCCGCA